>DAIOWB010000159.1:0-6586 GCA_036758725.1 Lacibacter sp. | reverse complement strand
CGTTTATAAAATTCATCAGCAATAGCAACATAATTACTGCCGGGCTGGGGAACAATTGCTAAAGCAATCATGGGTGTTCCGCTTTCTTTTAAAATACTTTCTTCGTTTTCAGGTCCTAAAATTACCTGCCCTACATCTTTCAGTTTAACATCTCTTCCACCAATATTTTTAATGATCAGATTATTAAAATCTTCTTCGGTACTTAAACGTCCAAAAGTTCTAACGGTAAGCTCAGTTGTGTTGCCGGATATTTTTCCACTGGGCAATTCTATGTTTTCTCTCTGCAAGGCACTTTGTACATCTTTAGCAGTTAAATTATAAGCCAGCAATTTTTCCGGTTCAAACCAGATACGCATGGCGTATTTTTTTTCACCCCAGATGTTTACAGTACTTACACCGGGAATGGTTTGTATACGTTCCAGTAAATTATTGGTAGCATATTCTGTTACTTCAAGCGGATTCCTGTTTTCGCTTTGTATTGTCATAGAAAGAATAGGATCGCTGCTTGCATCGGCTTTTGTAACAACAGGAGGAGCATCCAGGTCAGAAGGAAGTGAACGTACTGTTTGTGAAACTTTATCTCTTACATCATTAGCTGCTTCTTCTAAATTAAAACTCAACTCAAACTCAACATTAATATTACTGCTGCCCTGGCTGCTGCTGGAAGTAATATTTTTTACACCTGCAATGCCATTAATTGATTTTTCAAGAGGTTCTGTTATCTGCGATTCTATTACATCAGCATTGGCACCGGGATAAGAAGTACGTACACTGATATTGGGAGGATCAATGGCGGGGTAATCCCTTACACCTAAAAATTTAAATCCAATTACGCCGAACAACACAAAAATGATGTTCATTACAATTGCCAGTACAGGTCGTTTTAAACTCAGTTCACTGATGGTCATAGTTATTGAACTTTTGAGAGTTTAATTTTTGATTCGGGTTTTATACTGAGCAAGCCCGTAGTGATAACTGTATCGCCAGGTACAACTCCACTTAAGATTTCAATGTTTGCAGAATCACGGATACCTGTTTTAACATCTACAAACTTTGCAATACCGTTATTATATAAAATAAGTTTTTTACCTCTTGCCTGAGGTAAAATTGCCTGGGAAGGAACAAGAATTGCATGATCATTTCTTGCAAAATCCATATCTACTTTTGCAAATGCACCGGCAACTAAAATGGCATCACTCTGCTGAACAATACAACGAACATTTAATCCACGGGTTGTTTCGCTTACTGTTGCTTCATTGGCATATACTTTAGCTAAAAATTTCTTTGAACTTCCTTCTACTGAAAATCCAATCAATTGTCCGGTATGAATTTTACTGGCGTATTTTTCAGGAACACTGAACTGCAGTTTCATTTGGTTTACCTGTCTGAGATTTGTAATTACAGTTGCAGGTGTGATATAAGCACCGGGAGAAATATTTTTAAATCCGATTTTTCCATTAAAGGGTGCCCTGATTTCTGTTTTAGTAATACTGGTTCTTAAGAGTTCAATATCTGCTTTAATATTACTTACCTGTAAGAAACTTAAATCATAATCCTGTTGGCTGATACCGTTTAATTTCAATAATTCATTATTACGTTCTTCTGTTTTTTCTGCAATCTGTAACTGAACCTGTAATTTTTTAAGTTGTGCCTGTAAATCACCATCAAACAATTTTACTAATAAAGAACCTTTGTTAACAAAAGCACCTTCTTTAATATATAAACCAACAACACGGCCACTTACTTCGGTATGAATTTCCGTTTCTTCCATAGGTAATAAAGTGCCTGCTAATTGGATGGGTTCACTTACGGCTCCGGTTTTTACAATATGCCCAACAACCATCATAGGCCCTTGTTGCCTTTGTCCCCCCGGTGATGTTGCAATTTGTTGATTTTTATTATCCTTGCAGGCAATTGCCAACAGGAATGCTGTAACTGCAATTATTTGTATTCTTCTCATGTGTTGATTAAAGAGCTAAAGTTAAGCATTGAAGCCCTTGTAACATGCAGCTTTGGATGAGTGGCAATTTACAGGTTTTGAAAGCTGTTTTAAAAGCGATTCTGATAATTATATTTAACCCATTTACTTTGCAAGTAACCGGGCTTTTCCAATTCTGAAAAAAGGAAATTATTTTGATATCACTTTCAGTAAATGTTTAATTCGGTTGGCTTTATATGTTAGTTCTGAGAGGTCTTTTCCAATAACCGTAACATGGCCCATTTTACGCCCGGGCTTGGTTAAAGCTTTGCCATATATATGAACAAAAGCATGTTCCATTTTTAATACTTCATCCAAACCTTCATAATAAGCCGGGCCATTGTACCCAACTTCACCAACAATATTTAATATTACAGATGGCAGTATAGGATCGGTACACCCTAACGGATATCCAAGCATAATTCTCCAAAGCATATCAAATTGTGAAGAGTAATTTCCTTCAATGGTATGATGGCCGCTGTTATGAACCCGGGGAGCGGTTTCATTTACAAGCACATCTCCATTCTTGTCAACAAACAATTCTATTGCAAATAAACCGGGTGAGTTAAGATTCCGAACAACTGACATGGCAATGGCTTCTGCTTTCCAGAAAATTTTTTCAGGAAGAGTTGCAGGCGAAATCTGGTAGTCTAATAAATTTAATAAAGGATCAAAGATCATTTCAGCTGGGGGATACATGGCAGTTTCGCCATTACTGCCAACAGCCACAATCATGGCTATTTCTTTATCAATTTTTACCAGTTTTTCTAAAACAGATGGGGCATCAAAACCTCTGTCAATATCCTTTTCATTTCTTAAAAGTTCCACACCTCTGCCATCATAACCACCCATGCTTAATTTATGAGCGGCCGGCAAATAGGAGACAAGTGCTTTTAATTCTTCTTTGTTTTCAGTAATTACAAATTCAGATGTAGGTATTTGATGCTGCTGATAAAAACGTTTTTGTTCAATTTTGTTTTTGATAATGCGTAGTGCAGATGGTTTAGGAAAGATTTGTACACCTTCAGCTTCCAGTTTTTCAAGTGCTTCTACGTTTACACTTTCAATTTCAATTGTTAATGCATCTAATTTTTTTCCAAAATGGTATACAGTTTCAAAATCTTTAATATCACCTTTAGTAAAATGATGGCAGAGATGAGCAGCCGGGCAGTGCTCATCGTTTTCAAGTACAAAAGTTTCAACCGGATAATTGGCAGCAGCCTGTAACAGCATTCTTCCTAATTGTCCGCCACCGAGTATACCAATACGTTTCATGGCGTCAAAGATAAGGGAAGGTTGTTTGACCCTGAGCGAAGTCGAAGGAGTAAAAAGTTCGAGCGAAGTCGAGAATTTTTATTTGATATCCTTAAATTTTGAATGCGAATAATTCTGACATTGTGAGAGTAAAGTAAGTTTATGCATGTTATTTTCCATCAATGCAATTTTCTTGGCTCTCGACCATCCTTTTAGTTGTTTTTCTCTTTGTTGGGCTTCTTTTGAAAATGGTATTGTTTCATAGTATTTTAATGTAAGCGGCCTGCGGTTAAATGTATAGCAGGTTGGATAGGTTCCGTCAGTATGTTCACGAAAACGTTTAATTAGATTGTTGGTTAAACCGCAATAGAACGAACCATCATTACATACCAGAATATATACGTAATATAGTTCTTGTTGAATTTGGTTATTCATCATTTTTAAAATTAATTAATTTATTGGAAATCTCGACTTCGCTCGATTTCAAACTATGGCCCTTCGACTTCGCTCAGGACCTTACAACTTTACGTTTTAAAAATTACTTTCAAAATTTCATTCAGGATTATCCTTCATTATTCAATTAGAATAATTTTATCTTTGCCACATGCTTCCTGATTATCCCCAAAAACGATTCAACGATTGCAGAGCAAATTATTTTTTGCTCATGGAAGTGTTATCTAAAAGCAAGGAATTATAGTTTGTTATAAGTACAATAGAATTTTCTTGTACTACCGCTTGCAGCGGGGTGCCACAAAAATGTTCATTTATATTGTGTAGCACAAGCCCGCCCGGCTGAATGCACCGCCAGAATGAATCTTTCGGGCTGGCATTCGGGCGGGAGTGCGACACTAGTGCAGATTAAACAGGCACTAAAGCTGGAAACAAAAGAGTTTTAAAATTTCATTTATCAAAATCTTTATTATGTCAACTACAGTTGTAACAAATACTAAAGTAAATCCACAGGCAGATTTTCTTCCTTTACAGGGAACTGATTATGTAGAATTTTATGTAGGCAATGCCAAGCAGGCTGCTCATTATTATATCACTGCATTTGGTTTTCAGGCATTGGCCTATGCAGGTCCTGAAACGGGTAAGAAAGAAAGTGTAAGTTATGTTGTTCGTCAAAATAAACTTACACTGGTACTTACCACTCCATTAAGATCGGGCAATGAAATGGCCGATCATATTTATAAACATGGTGATGGAGTTAAAGTATTGGCTTTAAAAGTTGATGATGCAACCAGTGCTTATGAAGAAACTACAAAACGTGGTGCCAAAAGTTATATGCCGGTTACAAAATTAACTGATGAGAATGGGGAGGTTGTTTTAAGTGGCATTCATACTTATGGAGATACGGTTCACTTATTTATTGAGCGTAAAAATTACTCGGGTGTGTTTATGCCCGGTTATAAAGCATGGAATAATCCATACTTTAAAGTGGAAGAAACGGGTTTGCAATATGTAGATCATTGTGTAGGAAATGTTGGTTGGAACCAAATGAACCCATGGGTAAAATTTTATGAAGAAGTAATGGGCTTCAGAAATATTTTAACGTTTGATGATAATGATATTTCAACAGAGTATTCTGCATTAATGAGTAAAGTAATGAGTAATGGAAACGGGTATGTAAAATTTCCCATTAATGAACCGGCCGAAGGGAAGAAAAAATCGCAGGTTGAAGAATATCTTGATTTTTTTGATGGGGAAGGTGTACAACATGTAGCCATGGCTACCAATCATATTGTTGAAACAGTAACTGCACTGCGTAACAGGGGTGTTGAATTTTTACAGGTTCCTACTACTTATTATGATGATTTGCTTGACAGAGTTGGGCATATTGATGAAGACTTGCAACCTTTGAAAGAATTAGGTATTCTTGTTGACAGAGATGAGGAAGGCTATTTACTACAGATTTTTACTAAGCCGGTTGAAGACAGGCCAACGCTCTTTTTTGAAATTATACAACGTAAAGGAGCAAAAAGTTTTGGTAAGGGCAATTTTAAAGCTTTGTTCGAAGCAATAGAAAGAGAGCAGGAAGCCAGAGGAAATCTGTAATTTTGCAAACAATTTAATAGTTGCAAATTATTTTATAAAACTATTTGTAATATTTTTGAAATTGACCCGTTCATAGTTAGTCCAGTATGTTCAACAAAAACCTTTTAACACTAGTAGCTTTCCTCTTTGCCTCATTCTTTATAGTGAAGGCACAATATGCATTTGAAGATGCTCCAAAAAAGAACTTTAAGATAACCAGCTTGTTTACAAAAGTTGAAGATTCATTGAAGAGGGAATTTCAGGAAAAAGGATTAAAGTGGCCTGTTAAGTACATGTATGTTAGAACATTTAAACAGGAAAAACAACTGGAAGTGTGGGTAAAGAATGACTGGAAAGAAACATTCTCACTGTTTAAAGTTTATAAGGTTTGTGCAACCTCAGGAACCTTTGGTCCCAAAAGAAAAGAAGGTGATAAACAAATTCCCGAAGGATTTTATTATATCAATGAATTTAATCCCAACAGCAATTATCACCTGGCATTGGGTTTAAACTATCCCAACGCATCTGATGCCATATTAAGCGATCCGAACAAGCCGGGAGGAGATATATATATTCATGGAAATTGTGTAACCATTGGCTGCCTGCCATTAACTGATTCTTTAATTGAGCAGGTATATTATCTTGCTACTGTTGCTAAAGAACAGGGACAGGATTTTATTCCTGTACATATTTATCCTGTTCGGTATGATAATAACAGGGGTCTTGAACAATTCAGCATCAAAACAAAAAACAAAGCAGAAGTGCAAAAGTTTGCAACACAGATAAAAGATGCTTATGAGTTTTTTGAAGATACCCATCAGTTGCCAACAATTCTTGTTGATAAAAACGGAAACTATGTGGTGGCAACCAACCCCGAAACACCTAAAGTTCCAAGAATAAAAATCATTGAAACATACAATACAAATAACCCGTATGCAGCTTGGGCACTTGAAGATAAAGTTGACCGTGTGCCTTTTCATAAAGAGGGAAATGCTTCTTTACAACGCTGGCTGTTTAATTTAAGTAAAGATCTTATACCTATGCTTGCAGGGAATTCAACAATTTCTTTACAGGTTGAATTTATAGTAGATAAAGAAGGTAATACCGTGCTGGCCAATGTAATACAAGGTGGTTATAGTGAATTAAATAAAATTGTTAAAGAACGTTTTGAAAAAGAATTGAAATGGTCTCCTGCTACAAAAGATGGTATGCCTGTGAATACTAAGCTTAAGCAAAACCTCAATATTGCATCTCCCGAAGATTTGTAGTACATTTATAATCCTGAAATCCAAAATTTATGTAAAGCGTAGTCTGTACCAC
>DAIOWB010000158.1:0-6610 GCA_036758725.1 Lacibacter sp. | reverse complement strand
CGCTTATCAATTCAAAATTCCTGAACACCGGTGCAGTAAATTGTTCAACATCCAGAGTTCCATTAATAACAAATTCTAATTGGAAAGTTTCATTTTGCTGTACTACTGTTTTGCTGGGTATAGCCGAAATGTTTACCTGCGCCTGTACATAAGAGTTTGCACAAACAATAAGAACAAAGAAGATTCCTGTTTTATATGCTTTCAAAAAAAACATGGATTACAAATTTAGAACAAGGCTCTTGTTCTAACACAACCGTTGCTGTAATGGCGTGTTAAATGATTGCAGGTTGACTCGTGCGTTATTCATGGCCGAATTTTTACTCTTGCACAGAAATTTCTTTTTTTATTTTTTGCACAAGATTGCACACTTGATGAAATGCTTACTTACCTGTTCTCACTTTTTTTCTTTTGTTTGGCCTCCCTTAAAACTAATTCCATTTCCTTTGACCTTCTCCTATTGGAGAAGGTGCCCGAAGGGCGGATGAGGAGAGAGGGAAAGAGGGTGAGGCTTTATAAATCCCCCAATAGTGGCCTGATGATGATGTCTTCAACACATGCCTGCGGTGATAGTTGTGAAGCTGCATAAACCATATTGGCAATATCACTTGCCTCCATAATGCGTTTATTGCTGTTGTCGTAATTACCCCAGGAATCTGTTAAAACAGCTCCGGGAAAAACAGAAGTAACTTTTATAAAATGTGGTTTCATTTCTTCACGAAGGTTTTTACTGAAACCATGTAATGCAAATTTACTGATGCTGTAAGCGCCGCCATCTTTATACGCATGAAGCGATGCAATAGAGCCCATATTAAAAATATGACCTCTTGATCCGCCGGTTACACTTTGCTTCATCATAACAGGTAATACTTTTCTTGTAAGATGATAAGCACTGTAAAGATTCACTGCCATCATTTGTTCAAGCACCCCCTCTTCTTCATTATATACACTACCGGGTAAAAAATTACCTGCGTTGTTTATCAACACATCAATTGTTATCCCATTATCAATCAACCACTGCCCGAAATTTTCAACTTCTTCTTTTTTGCTCAGGTCTCTTGCTTTTGCTTTTATTTTTATACCGGGATACCTGGTAAGTAGTTCCTCCATTGTTTTATACAATGCTGCTTCGTTTTTTGAACAGAGGTACAAGCTGTGTTTATTTGCAGCAAACACTTCTGCAATAGCTTTTCCTATTCCACGTGAAGCACCGGTAATAACTACGTTCATTATTTTTAAATTTAACCTGCCCGACATCAAATATAATTTTTTAAGGTCAGGCGGGGATTGTAGATTGCAGATTTAAGTAAACCTTCAGTTTTTTTTGATTAAATCTTCAGGTTTATAACATGTACAAATCTAAAATTGAAAATCAACAATCTGAAATGAATTATAAACATCTCTTTTTTGATTTAGATCATACACTCTGGGATTTTGATGCAAATGCAATGGAAACCTTACACAATGTGTATGAGGATTTGCAACTGGAATCAACAGGAATTAACGACTTTACCCTGTTTTGCAAGCAATACCTCCATCATAATGCTGTTTTATGGGATCAATACCATCATGGGTTAATAACTACTGAAGATTTAAAATGGAAGCGGATGTGGCGTACTTTACTTGAGTTTAAAATTGGCAGTGAAGAACTGGCCAGAAAAATGAGTGATTATTTTCTTGAATTGTTACCCACCAAGCAAAACCTCTTTCCTTATACACATGAAATATTGTATCACCTTAAACAAAAGGAATACAAACTACACCTCATAACCAACGGATTTGAAAAAACTCAATGGCGAAAACTGGATAGCAGCAAACTGGGCCAGTATTTTGAAGAAGTTATTACCAGCGAAACAAGCAACAGCATAAAACCCAATAAAGAAATATTTGAATATGCACTTAATGTAACCGGTGCATTATTGCAGGAAAGCATAATGATTGGTGATAACCTGGATGCTGATATTAAAGGTGCTATGAATGCGGGCATGGATGCCGTTTTTGTAAATCATCTGCATATAAAAACAGATATTAATCCTACTTACATCATCTATCACTTAAAAGAGCTGGAAGATATTTTTTAAAAAATGCCCGTTTGTTAAATACAAACGGGCAAACCTGGTAGTAATTTCTTTAAAACTTATTGCTTTATAAACTTCTTTGTTAAAAACTTACCTGAATCTGTTGTAATGGTTAATATATAATTTCCCTTTGCTAATCTTTCAACTTCATTAATTGATAAAGAATTATTACCTGCTTGTAATATTGTCTTTTGCTGATTCAGCAATAAACCAGTAGAGTTAAACACTTTAATAACAGCAATATCCTTTTTAAAGCTGGTAACATTTACAAATAAATTCTTTTGAACCGGATTTGGATAAAGAGATAAGCTTGTACTTTTCATTTCCTTTCTAACAGAAACCGTTTTGCTGTAATAGAAAGAGCCATCTTTATCAAATTGTTTTACACGGTAATAAATAACATCCGTGGCAAGTAAAGTAATATCATCAGTAAATGAGTATGTGTTTGCTGTATTTATATTACTATTAGGGTATTGTGTGTGTAAATAGTTAAAATGAACACCATCGTTACTTTTTTCTAATTCATACCGGTCGTTATTAATATCATTTGATACAGACCATTGTAACTTTACTTTCCCTTTATTTTCAACTGCATAAAAGTCGGTAAAGTGTACTGGCAGAATTGAATTATCAATATAAATACCTGTTACTGCAACCAAATCAATGCCGCCTGCGGCTCCTGTGTTTGTAGGAAAATAAGTGGCATTTGTATAATCTACCATTTGTGCCGATGTAGCTAAGGCTGGCAGGTCATTTGCAAAAAGTGAATAGCCATAAATGGGTGTATTTGGCGCTACTCCTAAATTTTGTAATGAAATAATAACACCCCCTCTTGATTGCGATCCTGTGCCTGCATCTAATAAATCGGCAGGATACAAACTTTTTAAAATTCTGTAATTAACAACCGGGCCAGGATCGGCATAATTTGTTGCCAGTACATTAACTTTATTACTATAAGAAGTGGGATTACCAAAAGCATCTATTGATAAGATTGCTGCAATTTTAAAAGGATCATGTGCGCCAACTGCACCACGCTCAAATACAGCAAATCCAAATTTATCGGGAGTAGAAGTATTAAATGCTGTTGGTAAAATCCAATCCATCCGTTCTATGTTATTGTTGTTTCCGGTAGCTCCGCCGGAAATGTTATCAAATAAATTATCTGTACCCTTGTTATAAAAAGTTCCATTAAAAAAAGGCTCCATATCGTTCTGGTAGGCTGGAAACATATTAAAAGAGGCTGGGGCAATTTCTGCCCATACTAATGAATAATTTCCGGTTTTATTGACATTATTAACTCTTCGAAACTTAATTGTACCAGTTAAGTAAGAAGCATATGTATATGCTATACCTCCGGCAGTAAAGCCATTTACTTTTACTTCTGTATTATTAGGAGCAACCCCCCAATTATAAATTGTTAAACTGTTAGTATAAGTTGTGCCGGCAACAGCTGTATTTGTGGTAGCTACAACCGAAGTAATAGAAGTTTGGGCGTTTATAAATAAACTCAGCGTAAGCACAAAAAAAGTAAAAGTTAATTTCATTTTCTATTGGATTATTTAAAAGACGGCACAAAGCTATGTAATAGTTGCAGCGAACTTTCAAATTACCTTTAGAAAGCCAAGAAAAACCTACTTAGAAATAAATTAATGTATACTCTTTGTATTTGTACGAATTAGTTTTCGGAATTTACCCTCAATACTCTGCTAAAACAGTAATACCCGCCTGTACCTTTTCATTAAGCTTTACGTTGATTTTGGTTCCAACCGGCAGAATTAAATCTACTCTTGAACCAAATTTAATAAAGCCCAACTCAGCTCCTTGTTCTACTTTTTGACCGGGTTGTAAATAATTAACGATGCGTTTTGCAACAGCACCGGCTATTTGCTTAACCAGAATTGTTATTCTTTCGTTTCCCAACACCACACTATGTCTTTCGTTTTCAGTAGATGATTTGGGATCCCAGGCAACCAGGTATTTGCCTTTATGATATTGTGAATATTTAACTTCTCCTGCAACGGGATTTACATTCACATGTACATTTGCAGGGCTCATAAAAACACTTAATTGAATACGTTTGTCTTTAAAGTATTCAACATCGGTAATTTCTTCAATCACTACCACTTTGCCATCACAAGGGCTATAAATAGCATGCTCATTTTTTATAGTTGTTCGTTTAGGTATGCGGAAGAATGAAATGATAAACAAAAGAATTAAAAGTGTAATCCCAAAAATGAACCAGCATAATACCGGTGCATCGGGGCTGATGAAATTAAACGTTAAGAGGTTAATTACAACAAAGATTAATGCGGCAATAGAAATACTTTTAAATCCTTCTCTGTGAATGGTCATGCAATATGTTTAAAGAGCGAAAGTACAAAGAATCAACTTAATCAAATTTCTGAAAACCAAACTTCTTCCAATGTTGTTTGGCATAAGACAAAAATGCAGCTGGCGCTTTGTTGAAAGATGAATCGGCATTATATGTACCACCAATGCTATCTTTTTGTAAAATCATTAATTCTTCACCACGGATAGCATATTTATTTACGCCTTCATACATAATGAGTTTCTTTTCATTGGGACTCACATCGCCTTTACAACTCAATGCGTAAACCATTGTTATTTCTGCCAACCCATTACTATCTAAATCTGTAATACTTAAATGATCATCATAAAAAGAACAGGTAACATCCAGTTCACAATCATTCACAAAATCCACCAGTTTCCATTTTTCAACAAACCCTGAGTCGGTTTTCTGGTAAAGTACCGCTGATAATTTTGCTGATGAATTTATTGTTCCTTTTTCATGATATGGGCCTGTTTCATATAAAATCAACCAGTTTTCACCCCATGCATCATGCCATTTTTTTGCACGTTTTAAATGAAATGAATTGGGAGAAGGCAGTAATGCACTCACTGCTGCAGTTACTTCATCTATTTCAGAAATATGTTTGCTTTCAATGTTTTGAGTATTGTTATCTGATTGTTGTTTTTCTTTTCCCTTGCAGGAAAATAAAAAGACAAAAAATATTAACAGGTAGTAATGCATTTTTTATTCAATTATTTTTAAAAACAACCACACAAAAGGAATAGCAAGTAGTAAAGAATCAAAGCGGTCTAAAAATCCACCATGCCCGGGCATAAAGCTGCCACTGTCTTTTACATTTGCTAAACGCTTTAATTTACTTTCAAGCAAATCGCCTGCCGTTCCTGTAATGGATGCAATGGCAGCAATACTTGCCCACAACCACGCCGATGAAGGCTCACTCCAGTAACCTAAAGCTCCCATGATGATGATAGATAATAGCACACCGCCTATTGTTCCTTCCCATGTTTTTTTTGGTGAAATTGGACTGAGTTGTGTTTTGCCAATGAACGAGCCAACTATGTATGCCATGGTATCATTAATCCAGATGGAACCAATAATAATTAAGGGCACTGCATACCCGCTGATTTTTGCAAGTAAAGTTGATATGTTTACAAATGTTTCTTCGCCATCATGTGGCATCCACAATGCACCGCTGCGGATATTCATTAACAATGCCCAGCTTAAGGAAATATAAATTAACCCAAACAATGAGTGAGCAATATTTTTAAACACAAGTGTTTTTGAAAACAACAATTCAGTTAAAGGAATAATTAATAGCGACACAAGAGTTAACATCCATCCCAAAGAAAATAATGAAATGGTTGACGTAATAAACCAATTGCTGGTGAAAAACAACATCAATCCATAACCGGCAAGCATCACAGCATATTTATGAAAAGGATTAATGGTTTTATATCCCGGGTCAATCATACCAACTAATTTCTGATACTCAAACCAGCAACCAAAATGTATAATGCTGAACAGAATTAAAAAGCTCCACTGGTTCCATAACAACCCAATAAGCATGATAGCTGCAAATAAAATTGCAGTAATAGCACGGGTTTTAAATGTTTGCCAGTTAAATGCCATCAGTTATATATTTCTATTTAAGTAAGATTTTCATCCTGTACAGGTTGCAACTCTGCTGCAATACTATCGGGCTCAACCCGGGTTGCTGAAAGTTTTTTTAATACAATAAATAATCCGGCAACTACAACAGCACTGATGAGACCCGCCCACCATGGTGCACTTTCACCTACTTCCATATCAATCTTTTTATCTTTCATGTATTGCCAGTATAGTATAGTTACCATAAAAGCGTTATTAAAAAAATGAGCAATAATGCTGTACCATAAATTACCGGTAAAATAAAAGATATAACCCAATACCATTCCTAAAACCATTCTTGGTATTAAACCAAACCAGCTGAAATGAATAACACTGAAAATAAATCCTGTAGCTATAATGGCCGCAACCGGATAATTGGTATAGGTATTTAAAAAGTCTGTAATTTTCTTTGATGTAGCAATAAAAATGGTTACAGCAGTTAATACAGGATAAAAAATATAAATACTGATGCTGTTACTAAACCACAAATGATAAGAGGCTGCAACAAGTACAGAAAAAAGTAAAATATAAAAAACAGAATTGTTCTTCCAGCGCA
>DAIOWB010000157.1:0-6691 GCA_036758725.1 Lacibacter sp. | reverse complement strand
ATGGTTTTCCTTGCTTCTCCTTTACTTGGGAAAATGGTTGTTTCAGCAAGAAAAGTAACTACATTAACTCCATCATGAAGTTTGGCAGATGAATATTCAAATTTTATTACCCCTTCCATTGCTTCAAGATCTTCAATACTTAAACTTTCTACCGGAGCAGATTGATTTGTAAATAACTTTTCGGTTGTTTCAATTGCTTTATTATATTCTTCCTCTCCATGAACAAACTTTGTTATTTCTTCGGCCAGTCGTTTTTGCAAAGTTCTTTTTGATGCATCTGATTTATGAGTTTCAATTAATGCGTCAATTGTTGTTTTATCTAAAAAAGTAAAAATTTTTATCCAGGAAGCTGCATCTTCATCATTTGCATTTAACCAAAACTGGTAAAACTGGTAGGGGGTAGTTTTATTTGCATCTAACCATATATTTCCTTTTTCAGTTTTGCCAAATTTGCCACCATCTGATTTTTTAATTAATGGACAGGTAAATGCAAAAGCTTCGCCTCCATCTTTTCTTCTGATCAACTCTGTGCCGGTAACTATATTTCCCCACTGATCGCTGCCACCCATTTGCAGTTTCACATTTTTGTTTTTATATAACCAGTAAAAATCATAACCCTGCACTAACTGGTAAGTAAATTCAGTAAAGCTCATGCCGGTTTCGCTTTCTAATCTTTTTTTCACACTATCTTTTGCCATCATGTAGTTTACAGTAATATGCTTCCCTACATCTCTGATGAATGAAAGAAAACTGATTTCTTTAAACCAATCGTAGTTATTCACCATTTCGGCAGCATTGGGTTTAGAAGTATCAAAATCAAGAAACTGCATCAATTGCTTTTTCACCCCTTCCTGGTTTTTTTTAAGCACCTCTTCGCTCAATAAATTACGTTCTTCACTTTTGCCACTGGGGTCGCCAACCATTCCTGTTGCACCACCAACCAATGCCAAAGGTTTATGGCCTGCTTTCTGTAAGTGAACCAATAAAATTATAGGTACTAAACTCCCAATATGAAGTGAATCAGCTGTAGGGTCAAACCCAATATAAGCTGATGTGATTTCTTTATTTAATTGATCTTCAGTTCCTGGCATTATATCCTGAATCATGCCTCTCCACCTTAATTCTTCAATCAGATTCATGTTTGATAGTCAGTTTTTTGGACAAAAATAGGGAACCAAGCTGCATCTAATACAAAAAAGAGGCAATAAACATTGAAAATCAACGTTTATATCCATTGCTTTAGTCTTAAACAGATGTTTGCTTTGGATTAAATATTGATTACTTTTGTTTGTCCAATAAGCAGCTTTGTTTTGTTACAAAGCATCTATAAAACCAAATTATTTATCTGAAAACTAACTGGATGATAACCCGCTCCACACTTTTAGTACCCATATTATTATTGGTATTTATTAATTCCTATTCACAAATAAGAATTTATTCAAACGAATTTTTGAACATTGGTGCCGGTGCCAGAGCTTTTGGAATGGGTGGTGCACAGGTAGCTTCAGTAAATGATGCAACTGCTGGTTACTGGAACCCGGCCGGTTTAACAGGAGTTAAAAATGATCCGTCGTTATCATTAATGCATGCAGAATATTTTGCAGGAATTGGAAAGTATGACTTTGGAGCTTTGGCTATTCCGGTTGCAAATAATAAACGTACAATAGGTCTTTCATTCCTGCGATTTGCTGTTGATGATATTCCTAACACACTTTATTTAATTGAACCCGATGGAAATATTAATTACGCCAACCTGAAATCTTTTTCATCAGCAGATTATGCATTTCTTGTTTCTGTGGCACAGAAAATAAAAGAAACAAATAATAAAACCATCAGTGTAGGTATGAATGCAAAAGTCATTCATAGAACTGTGGGTAGTTTTGCAAAAGCATGGGGATTTGGTTTAGACCTTGGAATACAAATGAAAGGAAAGAACTGGTATTTGGGTGCAACTGCAAAAGACATCACAACAACTTTTAATTCATGGTCGTTTACATTTACCGAAAGAGAAAAAGAAGTATTGTTTTTAACCAATAATGAAATTCCTGTAAAATCAACTGAATTAACAGCACCACGTTTAATACTAGGTGGAGCTTATGATTTTCAACTAAGCAAAGGAATTACACTAAAAGCAGAAGCTAATCTGGATCTTACATTTGATGGACAAAGAAATACACTAATCAGTTCTAAAGTTGTAAATGGCGATCCTAAATTAGGTTTGGAATTGAATATTAAAAATATATTTTTCCTGCGTGGCGGTATTTATAATTTTCAAAAAACTTTTGCAGATGGTGATACGCTAAACAGGAAAAAAGTATGGATTTATCAACCAGGCGCTGGCGCAGGTTTTAAACTGGGCAATTCCTTTTTTGTTGATTATGCTTTCACTAATCTTGCCAATCAGTCAAACCCTTTATATACCCATATCGTTTCTTTAAGACTCGACCTGATGAAAATTAAAAATCCTAAGAAAAAATAATTGAAAAGCATGAAAAAAATTCTTTTTATATCCATTATTCTGTTTAGTGCTGCAGTAACTACTACTGCCCAAACTTATATGAATGAATGGATTGATTTCAGTAAAACCTATTATAAGTTTAAAGTAGGAGCAACTGGAGTTTATCGCATTACTCAAACACAATTAGTAACACTGGGTATTCAAAATACCGATGCTGCGCATTTCCAATTATGGCGACATGGCAAACAAGTGCCTATATATACATCTAGCGCAAGTGGAGTATTGCCGGCAAATGGTTATGTTGAATTCTGGGGGGAGTCAAATGACGGAAAGTGGGAAAAGGAAATGTATATAGAACCACGTTTTCAGATTAACGATAGATGGAGCCTATTTACCGATACTGCATCATTTTTTTTAACAGTAAATACAACAGCATCGGCAAATCTCAGGTTGAAAGAAACTACAAATGATCTGTCTTCTTCTTTACCTGCTGAAAATTATTTTTTACACAAAGCAGCTTTATATTACAAAAACGCAATTAACCAGGGTTTTGCAGCAGTTGTTGGTAGTTATGTGTATTCCTCATCTTTTGATGAAGGAGAAGGTTATGCAAGTGCAGAATTTACACCTGCTAATACGTTGAATTCAAGTTTAACAAATTTATTTGTTGCCTCATCAGGGCCAAATGCATCATTAAAATTTTCTGCAGTAGGCAGGGCTTTAAATACGAGAACCGTTCGTGTTTCAATAAACAATACAGTAGTAGCACAAAGGGAAATGAATTATTTCAATTCAGTAATTGATGAAAGTGCTACAAGTATTCCGGTTTCTCTGCTTTCTTCAAATACAGCAAATTTTGAATTTAGAAATACATCAGCAGAAGTTACAGATAGGATGGTTGTTGGAATGTATGAACTTACATATCCTCGTCAGTTTAATTTTGGCGGTTCATCCAATTTTGAGTTTGAACTTGATGCAAGTGCAATGGGTAATAATTTAGTAATTGATAATTTTAATTATGGTTCACAAGCTCCTGTTTTATATGATCTTACAAATGGGTTAAAAATCACAGCAGCTATTTTATCTCCAACACAGGTGCGAATTGTACTGCCTGCATCTGCAACAAAAAGAAAGTTGGTGTTAATCAGTCAGGATCCTTCAAATATTAAATCTATAGGAGCTTTCAAAACAAGAACATTTGTTAACTATGGATTATCTGCAAATCAATCAAATTATATCATCATTTCAAACCCTGTATTATACTCAGATGCAAATGGAATTAATCAGGTTGAGCAATATCGGTTATACCGTAGTAGTATAACAGGCGGTGGTTTCAATACAAAGATTTATAACATTGAAGATATCATTGATCAATTTGGTTATGGCATTAAAAACAATGCATATGCAATCAAAAATTTTTTACAGTTTGCTTATGCCGGATTTGCAAGCAGGCCACAAAACTGTTTAATAATTGGGAAAGGAATAGTTTATACCAATTATCGTTTTTTTGAAGCAAATGCAGCTATTGATCAATTAAATTTAGTACCAGTGTTTGGTAACCCTGCATCAGATATTCAGTTAGCATCAGATAAAAACAATGTTGTTCCAAAAATACCCATAGGCCGGTTAGCTGTTGTGAATGGAAACGAGATCAAGAGTTATCTTGATAAAGTAAAAGCCTATGAGGCTTTTTATAATACCAATTCATGTAAAATTGAAGATGAACTTTGGAAGAAAAGTGTAATTCATGTATCAGGCGCAAATGATTTCCTGGGTGAACAAATCAAATATTATCTTGGTCAATATGAAAATGTATTAAGTGACACATTATATAGTGCAAGAGTAAGTACCTTACAAAAATCAGGTGTTGCATCAATTCAAACAATTGCCAGCGATAAGATTAATAGTTTGTTTAATGAGGGCTTTTCAATGTTAACTTATTTTGGCCACTCTTCACCAACAAACTTAGAATATAATCTTACTGAGCCATCAACGTTTCCTACAACCGGTAAGTATCCAATTTTCCTTGTTCAGGGTTGCCAGGCTGGTAATATGTTTTTGTTTGATGCTGCAAGATTAACTGGTAAATATATTATTACAGAAAATTGGGTGTTAACTCCTCAGAAGGGCTCAATTGCATTTATTGCCAGTACACACCTTGGTATTGTGAACTATCTCAATATTTACAGTGAGGAGTTTTATCATCAAATTTCTACAGTTGGATATGGTCAGTCGATTGGAAGAATAATGGCAAATACAAATGACACATTACAACGTCTTAATTCATTCAACGATTTCTATGTTAGAATGCATCTTGAAGAAATTACTTTACATGGAGATCCTGCAATCAAATTTTATAGCTTTCAGAAACCAGATTATGCTATTGAACCTCAAAGTGTAAAAATTGAACCAGAATTTATTTCAATAGCTGAAAGTAAATTTAAAGCTAAAATTAAATTAACAAATATCGGTAAAGCAATAACTGATTCTGTAAGAGTTTTAATTTCAAGAGAAATTCCCAGTGGTGCAAAAACAGTTGTTTTTGATAAAAAAGTATACAGAATTAACAGCGTTGATTCATTTGAAATTGAAATACCAATTAATCCGTTTACTGATAAGGGATTAAATAAGTTGAAAATTGAAATTGACCCTTCAAATTCAATTAGTGAGCTATGTGAAACAAATAATGTTGTTACCAAAGAGTTTTTCATCTTTGAAGATGAAGTAAGACCGGTATATCCTTATAACTATTCAATTATTAATAAGCAAAACATTTCTTATTTTGCCTCAACTGCAAATCCACTTGGTACTTCCCGTAAATATTATTTTGAAGTAGATACAACCAAAAATTTCAATTCCGTTCTGAGGAAAAGTGATTCAACAACTTCTATTGGCGGATCTATTGAATTTAAACCTTCTGGCATTAATTTTACTGATAGCACTGTATATTATTGGCGGGTTGGAATGAGGCCTCAGGAAGGTGCTGCAATAATTTGGAACGACTTTAGTTTTATATATATATCCGGAACAAAAACCGGATTTAATCAGTCACATTATTTCCAACATCAGCAAAGTAATTATAGTCAGATTGTTCTTGATCCCTCTAATCGAACATTTGAATTTGATTCTCTGATATCAAAGATTCAGATCAGAACTGGCATTTACCCAAATCATACTGCAGCAAGTATTGATGTTGCTTTAAATTTTGAAAATCTTGAAAGATATGGTTGCCATTATGGTTCTTTTCAATTTTATGTCTTTGATGGTAAAACACTCGCACCTAAATTAAATTCATTACAACCAGATGGTTTAGGTAAATATAGAAGCTGGCCTCCAAATTGTACAACTGATCCTGTAAGAAAGTTTTTTGAATTTGATTATTCTATTCAAGCTTATAGGTTAAGAGCAATGGCATTTATGGACAGTGTTAAAGACGGTGATTATGTTGTTATAACTAATTTAGGATGGACGCCAGGTCCTTATACAGATGCAAATACCTTAAAATCAGATGAGTCTTTACTTGGAGCAGGAAATTCATTATATCATAAATTTAAAAATGCCGGTTTAACAAATGTGGATTCTTTTAAAAATACACGACCAATGGTATTTGCTTACAAGAAAAATGATCCGTCATTTACACCTATTTCTCGTATTGGAGTATTAACAGATCAACTTGTTGAAGTAATTGAAATAGCAAGTTATTTTAATAAAGGCACAATTGAATCGCCATGGTTTGGTCCTTCTTCAACCTGGAAGGAAATGTTATGGAATGGTAAAAATTTAGAAAATCAAAATCCCGATACTACCAGTATTGATATTATTGGCCGTACTACAACAGGATCAGAATTTTTATTAGCAACTGTATTTCAGCAACGAGATACAACACTTTCTTTTATTGATGCAAGTGTATTCCCATACTTGAAACTAAAAATGCACAACTCAGATGTTGTTAATGTAACACCACATCAATTGATATCGTGGAAATTAATTGGAGATTATGAACCAGAAGGAGCTATCGCACCTAACATTACATTCAAATTTAAAGATACAGTTGATCAGAACGAATCTTTAAATGTATCCATAGCTTTTAGAAATGTGAGTGAAACAGCTTTTGATAGTTTAAAGGTGAAACTTATAATAACTGATAGAGATAATATTCCAACTCAAGTTTTATTGCCAAAGAAAAAGCCACTTGCTGCTGGTGATTCTATAGTTGTAAATTATCAGGTAGAC
>DAIOWB010000156.1:0-6720 GCA_036758725.1 Lacibacter sp. | reverse complement strand
AACACCACTCCATAACAAACCTCCTGCATGACCACCAGCTTCAAATATTTCAACGGTGTGGCCCATTCTTGTAAGGTGATAAGCAGCAGATAAGCCTGCCGGACCGGCACCAATGATTAAAACACGTTTATCTGTTGGTTCAGCAATAAACTGGATGGGCCATTTTTGTTTGATGGCTTCATCGCCAATATATCTTTCAACCGCATGAATATTGACTGTTGTATCAATATGGTTTCTGTTACATCCGGTTTCACAAGGCTTCACACAAACACGTCCCATCATTGCAGGGAAAGGATTGTCTTCAACCAGTTTCTGAAACGCTTCATAATAGTCGCCGGCTTGCGAGAATGCCATCCATGCCTGTATGTTTTCCCCTGCAGGGCAGGCACTGTTACAGGGAGGCATAAAATCAACGTATACAGGTCGGCGGAAACGCATAGGTCCTGTTCCTTCCGCATGGGTGGAAAGGTCGACCGGTTTGGTAATATCGGATGCTGACATAATCAAAAATGTTTTAATGGGAGAAGCAGAACTCACCCATGAATAAGCTAAATAAACGTAGGCAAAGTAGAATCTGTTGAGAAGTAGCAGGGTGACGTAGTTCAACCTTATAAATGATTCTTATCATTTTCAATACAATAGAAACAAGTGGGGGTAAGCCCGGTTATTTTTAAAATTGTTGAATTGGATTACTAAATCCTCATGAAAAGTATGAAATCGGGAATGAATGAATTCTAATAATAAACAGGAAGTGAACAGACTTTTTGATTGCTCTTTAACAAATGGTTGGTTTTAAGCTTTAATGAAATTTGTTGACCTGAAAGAGGCTCGATGTACAAAGAAACAAAAGTCAATAACAACTCACTATAGTTGAATTTTATAGAATCATTTGGTGTTAAAATCAGTTGATACATCGTTGAACAGATTTTATCAGATTGCTTACCATTGAATATGCTGATTTATAAATTGTATTAATGCATCTGCCAAAATCTTTTGTTCATTTGTTTTTGGATGACCAGGCGTTTCTTTATAAGGCACAAAAAAAGAAAATATCTTTTTATCATGCAGTTGTTCAATTGCTTTTTGAACATATCCCGGCCACACTGAACCCTTCCTGGTAATATCCATATTGCCCAGCATACAAATGATTTGTGCTTTAGGATATTTATTTCTGATGCTTTTTACAAAATCGCTGTAAGCATGAATGATATATTCTGATGTGGGTGCAACAGTTCCAAATCTTCGTTTAAATTGATCATTATCTGGCATGTTTACCAGCCATGAATCGTTTTGGAATAAATTAATCACAACTACATCAGGTGTATACAATGAAAAATTCCATTTACTGGTTGAATCTGTGGGATCTAAACGGTCGTACATTTCCTTCATGAGTAAAGGAAACCAGCTGATGGTTATACCAATGCCGCTTTTTGAAGTACTGTAACATTGTGCATTAAAATGCCTTGCTGTAATGGCTGCATATGCATTGTAACTATTTTGGTAATAACCAATAGGTGAATCGTTGATGTAATCCTCAATAGCATAACCACAGGTAATGGAGTTACCAAAAAATTCAATTGTACGCTTTGGTTTGGGCGAAGCCGGTAAAACTTTCATTTTATAACCACCTAAACCATAGAAATAAGTTTTTCCTTTATCCCATTCTGTACGTTTATATAATTGTAAACGGTGATTGCCGTATTTTAAACCTGATGCCAGCTGATACACTCTTTTTGTTGTATCAAATTTAATTTTTGAAAACAGCTTTCCATCAATAATAACATTGTAATAATTGGATGTATCGCTTTCTTTAAAAACACCCTCTACAGAAGTGCCTTTAAAATTTAAATAAACAGAAGTGCCCGGCCATGATAAAACTGCAGCATCTTGTGTAAAGAAAACCCTTCCTTCGTAGGTGATCTGCTTATTCTTATATGAATAGATTTTCCCCTGTGCTGTAATGAAAACAACATGCACAAACAGAAACACAAATAGTAAGAGAAATATATTTTTCATTGATTGAATACCATTTCATCCGCATTTCGTTGAACAATATTTTTCTGTTCCATTGAAAAATTAACAAGTAAAGACAACAGCATTTTAAAAAGAAAATTATTTATACATGCTGCAATTCACTTTCATTTTCCTCATTATTCATGAATCAGCACTTTCATCATTTCATCTGCAACCAGTTGATTGCCTTTATCTGTAAGATGAACTCTATCGGTGGTGAGCAATCCCGATTCTTTATCACTGCTATTATTTGCAAGTTCGTATTCAATAAATACTTTACGGAGATCAACCAGCCTGCATCTATAGGCAGCAGCAAGTTTGCGAATTACATCTGAATAAGCATTTAAATCAGCATCCTGCGGATTGGCATTGTTCTTTTTTTCACCAATTACTGTAGGTGTACAAAGCACCACACTGGCTTTTTTAGCCTGCAATTTTTTAATGATGGCAACATAAAAACGTTCATACTTTACTATATCAGTTCCAATGCCAGATGTCTTGTGCCAAACATCATTAATTCCAACATAAATAAAAACGATGTTTGGCTTTTTAGCTATTACATCTTCATCCATACGCAAATACAGGTCATACACTTTATTACCTCCAATACCTGCACCTATTAGCTGATAACGATTTTGAATTCCTTTTTCATTTATGCTGGCTTGCATTCTGTAAATATAACCGCCTTTATTAACCCCCATTTCTGTAATAGAATCACCAAAGAATACAATCTTTGTTTTTTTGCCAGTAGTCATAGCTAATGAAGTGATTAGTATTAATGCAATTGAAATATTTTTCATACCTGAAGTTTTTAACTTATAAATTATAAACACAGCATTTAAAACTAAGAAGAAAAAATTAATCTTTTGAGAAAGTGGAAACCCACGCATCTCATAACCTGATTTTAAACCACAAAACTGTTTATTACATAGATAGAAATTAATGTTACTTTTTAATGGCTTTTTTGGATATTTTAATTACTGTTCGATGAAATATCAATAAAAGCTGATGCTATTATAAATAGGAAAACATTTATGCCCATTTCAAAAAAACAAAGTAAAAACAAAGTTTTTCAAAAATGCTGAAATTGTCTGCACTATAAATGCTGATGTAGCTTTTAAATTAAATACAATTACCAGAAGCGTATATACAACGCCCCAATAATTCCTAATACAATAATGATCATTGAAAGAATTCCGGGAGAAACTTTATACATACTCTTATCTACTTCTAATGCATGTACATGTGCTCTTCCTTTCTTATCTAATAAACTTACAATAATAATGAGCAAAGAAGTAAAGAAAAACACCCATCCCATCTGAATAAGAAATGGTATTTCATATGCTCCTGTTCCGGTTGGATAAGCGGTATATAAAAAAGTTTGATTGCCTGCAAGTCCCGGCAAAAACTTATCAAACAGAATGGCTAATAATACACCTCCTGTTATTCCTGCGATGGCAGCTTTCGATGTTGCTTTCTTCCAGAAAAATCCTAATAAGAAAACAGGAAAAATGGCAGGAGATATATAACCGGTATACTTTTGAATAAATTCAAAACCACCTTTACCTCCAATCCCTAATGCATCTTTCCAGTTAACAATAATAGCAATCAGTAATGCAACAATCACAACAATACGGCCAATCCAAACCAAATTCTTTTCTGTTGAATTTCTATTTACATATTTTTTATAAATATCTAATGTATAGATAGTAGAAATGCTGTTTGCTTTTCCTGCCAATGATGCAACTATTGCAGCCGTTAATGCTGCCATAGATAATCCTCTTAAACCAGATGGCAAAAAACCAAGTATGGCTGCATATGCATTGTCTTCCCTAAATTCTCCATTGGTAAGCATCTGTTGTTGCAGTTCTCCCTGTTGATGTAAAACATAGGCAGCTATACCTGGCAATACAACTAACAAAGGCATCATCAACTTTAAAAAAGCTGCAAATAAAATTCCGGTTCTTGCTGTTTTTAAATCGGCGCCTAAAGCTCGTTGTGTGATGTATTGATTGCAACCCCAGTAATTTAAATTAGCAACCCACATACCAGCTGCAAGCATTGCAAGACCGGGTAAACTGGAGTAATGATTAATTTCCTGTTGGGTAGATGTTGGGCCGGGTTTATCAAAAATCATTTTAAAATGATCGGGTGCTGATATAAATAATTGATTGAACCCGGCAATGAAATCTTTTCCATATCCAAATTTCTCACTCACTACAGTTAAAGCAATGTAAGATGTTACCAAACCCCCTATAATTAAAACAACAACCTGTATAACATCAGTGTAACCAATAACTTTCATTCCACCTAACGTAATGATTAAAGCAAACACTGCCAGGGCTATCATGATGATATGAAAATGTTCACCACCGGTTAAATTATTAATGGCTATAGTACCGAGATATAAAATAGAAGTAAGATTTACAAACACATACAAAAACAACCAGAAGATCGCCATGATTAAAGCAACTGTTTCATTATAACGTTGCTTTAAAAACTGAGGCATGGTGAAGATGCGGTTCTTTAAATAGATAGGCATAAAAAAAACAGCAACTATAATTAAAGAAACAGCTGCTAACCATTCATAAGCAGAAATGGCAAGCCCCAAACGAAATCCATTACCCGACATACCAATAAATTGTTCTGCTGAAATATTCGATGCAATTAAAGAAGCACCAATGGCCCACCAGGTTAATTGCCCTTCTGCAAGAAAGAAATCAGAAGAAGTTGTTTGTGCAGATTTTTTTCTCCTGTACACCCATACGCCATAACTGGAAACGGCAATAAAATAAACAAGAAAAACAATATAATCAGATAGAGTAAGTGATCCCATGTATCAATTATTTTGCTTTAAAAATAATTGATCTGATTATTATAGAGCTGATTATTTTTTTGAAAACTGAAAAACAGTTGTTGAACTATAATCCTTCCCGGGATTAATGATTGCTAATGGAAAATCAGGATGATTAGGTGCATCCGGAAATGCTTGAGTTTCTAATGTTACAGCACCATATTGAATGTAAGGATGATTTTGAGCACCGATTATGCTTCCATCCCACCAGTTTGAAGTATAAATTTGCAAACCTGGCAAATCTGTAAACACTTTTATTGCACGGCCTTCTTGAGGTTCATATAAAACGGCTGCTGGTATAATTCCTTTTCCATAATCGTTCAATACATAATTATGATCATAGCCTTTATCGTCTGTAATTAAATCAATTCGTTCGCCAATTTTTTTAGAGGATTTAAAATCAAGCAATGTATTTTTTACAGGAAGAATTTCTCCTGTTGGAATACTGTCTTCATCTTTTACTGTAAACGCATCAGCAAAAACCTGCAGTTCATGATCACGAATAGTTGCATCATCAAACCCGGTTAAATTAAAATACGAATGGTTGGTTAAATTGATGATTGTAGGTTGATCGGTTGCTGCATGATAATGAATGAGTAGTTCATTGTCTTCATTTAAAATATAAGTAACATGTGTAATTAAATTTCCCGGATACCCTTCTTCCCCATCAGCACTTAAATAACTGTATTTTACGCCTACTTGCTTTTCATTTTCAATCACTGTTTCTATGTTCCAGAGTTTTCTATTAAACCCTATTGATCCTCCATGTAAATGATGGTGGTTATTATTTAATGTTACCTGGTATACTTTATCATCAATAGTAAATTTTCCATTTCTGATACGGTTTGCAAAACGGCCCACTACGCAACCAAAGTAAGGATGATTACTTAAATAAGGTTCAAACGAATTAAATCCGGCGACAATATTTTTCTTTTTCCCAAACCGGTCTGGAGTTTCAATTGAAACAAGGGTACAACCATAATTCATGATTGAAACATCCATAGAATCATTACTCAGTTGAAATAATTTTACGGGAGTATCATTAAGTTTACCAAAATTTGAAACATGAATGGAAAGCATCTGTATTAGACTTTTTAATTGTTCATTTAATATTATAACAATTTTGTTCCGTCTGAAATTGATACCGTGATAGGAAGTGGCATTTTGCCAAACTCAGTATAATAAGCAGCACTTGCTTTTTCAATAAAAGATGATACGGCCTCTTTTTTTATCAGGTTAATTGTACAACCGCCAAATCCTCCTCCCATCATTCTGCTGCCAATTACCGGTTCATTTGCAGCAGCAAAACTTACAAGGAAATCAAGTTCTTTACAACTTACTTCATATTCTTTACTTAAACCTTCATGTGTACGAAACATCTTTTTACCAAAAGCAATCAGATTCCCGTTTTTTAAATCAGCACAACCTTCGAGCAAACGGATGTTTTCTTCAATCACAAATCTGCATCGTTGATAAACAATTGAATCTGCATCAACACATTCATCAAGCATCTGCATTGTTACATCACGAAGGTTGCTAACCATTGAATGTTTTTGTTTAACTAAAGTTGAACCTTCTTCACACTGGCTTCTGCGTACATTATATTCACTGGATGCTAATGAATGTTTCACTTGAGTATCCATCAGTAATAAAGTATAATTGCCAGGCTCAAAGGGATAATATTCCGTTTCCAGCGATCTGCAATCTAACCGGATGACATGATCTTTCATCCCAAACAAACTTGCATACATATCCATGATTCCGCAATTCACTCCGGCATAAGTATGCTCTGCCTGTTGGGCAATGAGTGCCATTTCAGTTCTTGTAAGCTTGAGATCAAAAAGTTCATTCAT
>DAIOWB010000155.1:0-6740 GCA_036758725.1 Lacibacter sp. | reverse complement strand
AGCGAACGCCAGAGCCATTCTAACAGGCCATAATTAAAATAGATTAACCATAATATCAGCAGCTTTTCAATAATGCTGAATGTCAGTAATGGTTTTTTATAAGCCATGCCCTCAATTTCTTTATACACTATACCGGCAAAACAAATTGTTTGAATTTCGTAAATATCTCTTTGAACTTCGTTAGAATACTCTGCAAGTATTGCGTTGTTTTGTATCAGGAAATTATTGTGTAATGAATACAAATCAGAGGGTCAGATTTATTTTTGTTTTAATAATTTTATTTGTTGCTCATTTTACTTTTTCACAAAAGACAGATAGTGCAAAAAACATCACTCATTTCTCAGGTTCAGTAAGTGTTACAAACAATGGAATTTCTTTGGTACCTACTTTTTCACTGGGAAAACCCGCAGCCATCTTTATGTTTTCAGTTGGCAAAGGTCGGCTCAGCTTTGAACCCGATTTGCGTTTTGCTCTTGAAGGAAAACCATGGAGTTTTCTTTTTTGGTGGCGTTATAAAATTGTACAGTCCGGAAAGTTCAGATTAACAGCAGGGGCACATCCTGCCATTAATTTCCGCACTTTCAGGTTGCCTGTAAATGGCGATTCATCAGATGTAATTGTTGCAAGACGTTTCCTTGCAGGTGAATTAACTCCCAATTACATCCTTTCAAAAAATGTAAGTGTTGGCTTTTACTACCTGTTTGCAATAGGGTTTGATGCTACAACACCCAGGTATGGGCATTTTATTACAGTGAACAGCCATATCTCTGATATCAGGTTGCCTGGTAAACTCAGTATGAGTGTTGTTCCACAGTTTTTTTACCTGAAGCAGGATAAAAGTGATGGATTTTATTTTACCTCTTCTGCAACAGTGAGCAGAAAGAATTTTCCACTTTCCATTTCATCCATCATTAATAAAACCATTAGTGGAAATATACCAGGTAGTAAAAATTTTATATGGAATGCAAGCATCATTTACTCCTTCAATAAAAACTATGTTAAACGCTGATAAACAAATGGATTCAGTAAGTTTGTGGGAGATGAGAAAGATTGAAACCATAGAAGAATTCTATACCCGGAAATTCGGAGGAATACCTGAGAATATCCGAAAAGAAATCGGGCATTTCAATGTATTTAAGTTAGATCCTTTTGTTGGTGAAAATGCAAAGCCTGTACCTTATGCAAGAAGAGATTATTTTAAGATCATGCTTGTAAGAGGAAACTACAATATGCATTATGCGGATGGGGTTGTTGAAATACATAAACAGGCATTGGTATTTTCTAATCCGCAGATCCCATATAAATGCGAGTATACAGACCGCATCATTGATGGCTATTTTTGCCTGTTTACACCTGCTTTTTTTCATCAGTTTGGAAATTTAGATCAATACTCTGTTTTTCAAACCGGGGGTGCACATGCATTTGAGTTAACAAATGAACAGTATGAAAAAGTGACAGGTATTTATAAAAGTATGTTTCAGGAAATGGAGTCGGATTATCAGCATAAATATGATGTGTTACGAAATCTTTTTTTTGAATTGCTGCATTTTGCGTTGAAACTACCGGCTTCAAAATTTGAGAAACAACCAATCAATGCATCTCAACGGATCTCCAATTTATTTTTAGAATTGTTGGAACGCCAGTTCCCCATTGATGAAGACCATCAAATATTAAACCTTCGTGCAGCATCTGATTTTGCCAAACAGCTAAACATACATGTTAATCACCTCAACAGGGCGATAAAAGAAACAACGGATAAAACCACCTCACAAATTATTGCAGAACGCATTTTGCATGAATCAAAAATCCTGTTGAAACATAGTCCATGGAATGTATCTGAAATTGCTTACGCATTAGGGTTTAAGGAAACTACGCATTTCAATAATTTTTTTAAAAAGCATGTTGAGTTAAGCCCATTGAAGTTTAGAAATGTTTGATTTATGTAATTCATTATTTGTTTTTTGCTTTTTTCTTCTTTGTTTATGATAGACCTTTACACTGTATTTTTTATTATCAAAATTCAAAACGGTAAAATTAAAAAGAGAAACAATGAAAAAAGTAATGTATGTATTGATTTTATTTGCCGCTATCTGTTTAAAAGCAACAGCACAGGATGTTTCTGTTTTTCCAAAGGGTGAAATATCTACTGCTGATAATCACACCGGAACAGTTTGGCTTCATGAATTGAGCAAACCTGATAGTATTTTAAATTACAGCATTGCTGTTGCAACCTTTGCTGCAGGGGCAAAATTAGATTGGCATATTCATCCGGGTGGACAAATCTTACTGATTACAGAAGGCAAAGGCTATTACCAGGAAAAAGGAAAACAAATACAAATTGTTCATAAAGGAGAAGTAATAAAATGTCTTCCGGGTGTAGCACATTGGCATGGTGCATCTCCCGAAAGCATCTTTGCTTATATTGCTGTAACTCCCGCCCAGAATGGAAAAACGATATGGTTACAAAGAGTAACCGATGAAGAATACCATGCAATAAAATAAAGTATACTTATATAATCTTATAAATTGTAACAATATGAAAGTTAAAATCCTCGGCCTGGTTTTATTAATAATGAATGTGCAATCGTCAGCACAACAAGCAAATGAAAATGTTGGTGCTGCAGAACAAGAAGTGATCAATCTGTCAAAGCAAAAATGGATTTGGATGGCAGATAAAAATGCAGATTCTTTAAATGTGCTTTTTGAAGAAAAATCCATGTTTGTTCACATGGGAGGAAGTTGGGGGAAATCCCAGGAAATAAATGTCATTAAAAGTGGTGGAATTTGGTATAAGAAAGCCGAAGTGTACTCTGTTATAGTGAACATTATTGGCAATACAGCCATCCTGTTAAATGACATCGACTTGCTGGCAGTAGTTGGTGGTAATGAAGTCATCAATCCTTTTATGGTTACTGAGGTATATATCAAAGAAAATGGTATATGGAAGATGGGTTCGCTTACCTTTTCAAAGTTGATGAGGCCGGTTAAAATGAAAACCGATGCTGATAAATAACCATCAACAGTACATGTGGCAAACAACATTAAAAATAAATACTTGAATGATTACATGAAAAGTGTAATCATTCTCTCTGTAATAATTGGCTTGGGTTTTACCTCGGGGTTCTCGAATGCACAATCTGTCACTTCGAAAAAAATATTGATTGTGTATTTGTCCCGAACAAACAATACAAAGGCAATTGCTGAAATCATTCATAAAAATGTTGGCGGCACATTAGTAACTCTTGAATTAGAAAAACCTTATCCCGAAAACTATCAGCAAACAGTTCAACAGGTAGTAAAAGAAAATGAAACAAACTATTTGCCTGCATTAAAAACAAAAATCAACAATATTGAAAAATATGATGTTGTATTTGTTGGCTTCCCCACCTGGGATATGCAAATGCCGCCACCAATGAAAAGTTTTTTAAAAAAATATAATTTCAGAGGGAAAACAATTATTCCTTTCAATACAAATGCTGGCTATGGAGTGGGGAGTGGTTTTCAAACGGTAAAAGAATTGTGTCCTGGCAGTAAAGTGTTGGATGGTTTTGAAATCAAAGGCGGTATAGAAAGAGATGGGATTTATTTTGTCATCAAAGATGAAAAAGCTAAGGAGGCAGAAACAGAAATAAAAAAATGGTTACACAAAATAAAACTGATAGAATAAGCGTGCAGGTTTACTGATGGTGGAAAAAATGAGTGGTTCAGTTATGATTAAATTTTGTAACTTTTAATTTTCATACTCTTATTTAAATCTTTCTACTTTATTTGAAATTTTTTTCATTATGGCAATATTTAACTTAAATGTAAACGGCAAAAAAGAACAGGTAGATGTTGATCCTGCAACACCCATGCTTTGGGTACTACGTGAACATCTCAACCTTGTTGGGACAAAATACGGTTGTGGAATAGCACAGTGCGGAGCATGTACAATCCATCTCGGCGATGTAGCAATGCGTTCCTGCATGTTACCCGTTTCCCAGGTAGGTAACAATGCTGTTACTACTATTGAGGGACTTTCAGAAAACGGTGACCACCCAGTTCAAAAAGCATGGATTGAACATGATGTTCCGCAATGTGGTTATTGCCAGGCTGGTCAAATAATGAATGCATCAGCATTATTAAAATCCAAATCAAATCCCAGCGATGAGGAAATTGATGCTGCTATGAACGGCAATATTTGCAGGTGTGGCACCTACGTTCGTATTAAAGCAGCTGTAAAAACCGCATCAAAAAATTTATAAGGCAACATTGTTATTTCAATTTTTCATGTTCAAAATCTTAAATAAAAATGACAACTATTAAAACTTCTATTGGCAGAAGGTCTTTTATAAAAAATGTCACTCTTACTGGTGGAGGTATGGTATTGGGTTTTAGCTGGCTTGCTTCATGCAAATCTTCAACTAAGGAAGTGCTTGCTATGCCCAAAGAATGGTTTACTATAAACGGGTATTTAAAAATAGGGGAGAACGGACTGGTAACAATTATGTCACCAAATCCTGAAATTGGTCAGAATGTAAAAACTTCAATGCCCATGATTGTTGCAGAGGAATTAGACATTGATTGGAATAATGTAATTATAGAACAGGCTGATCTTAATACCAGTTTATATTCCTGGCAGATAGCCGGAGGAAGCAGGTCTATTAGTTCATCATGGAATAATCTGAGAATGGCCGGAGCAACAGCAAAACATATGTTGAGAGAAGCAGCTGCTAAAGCATGGAATGTGCCAATGGAAGAGATCACGGCGGAGAATGGGATGCTTACTCATCAGAAAACAAACAAGTCGGCTCACTATGGTGAAATGGCTTCAGCTGCATCAAAGCTTACGGTACCTAAGGAAGTAAAACTAAAAGCGGTAAAAGATTTTAAGATCATTGGCACATCTAAAAAAAATGTTGATGCTAAGAATATAGTTACAGGAAAGCCATTGTTTGGGTTAGATTATAAAGAAGAAGGAATGCTGATTGCCATGATTGTTCATCCGCCTGCTTTCGGACTTAAATTAAAATCAATGGATGATAGCATTGCCAGAACAATGCCGGGAATTAAAGATGTATTCAGAATCAATTTGTTTAATAAAGGATATGCTAAGAGTGCATTTGATGCTACTTCGTTTGATGAAATAGCAGTAGTAGTGGGCAATAGTACCTGGGAAGTTTTAAATGCTAAGAAAACATTGAAAATAGAATGGGAACCTATTAAAGCATCTAAAGAAAAGCGATCCATTTTCGGAAGTGAAATGGAAGTAATAACACCAGCTGGGTTAGAAAATACAGATTCACATATGGAGCAGATGAAAAACATGGCATCAAAATCAGTGAAAACAGTAAGAAAAGATGGCAACCCTGAAACTGCATTCAAAAAAGCAGCTTATATTCTTGAAAGAAGTTACAGCTGCCCTTTTCTTGCACATAATACTATGGAGCCTATGAATTTCTTTGCCAACGTTACAACCGATAAAGCTGTATTGGTTGGACCTGTGCAAACACCTGAAATAATGCAAAAATCTGTTTCGGAAAGAATAGGGCTTCCTTTAGAAAAAATTCAGGTAAAACTTACTAGAATGGGTGGAGGATTTGGCCGCAGGTTATATGGTCATTTTATGATAGAAGCAGCAATTATATCTCAAAAAATAAAAGCTCCTGTAAAATTAATATATACAAGGGAAGATGATATGTCGTACGGTATTTACAGGCCAGCTTATTATGCAACTTACAAAGCTGCTTTTGATGAAAAGAAAAACCTCATTGCATTTCATGTAAATACAGGAGGTATAACTGAAAGCCCTTTATCGGCTAACAGGTTTCCTGCAGGTGCAATAGATCATTATCTTGCTGAAGAATGGGAAATACCTTCCAATATAAGTACTGGTGCTTTCAGGGCTCCGGGGTCAAACTTCATGGCAGGAGCAGAGCAATCTTTTCTTGATGAAATGGCAGAGTACATGGGTAAAGACCCTATTGCAATGAGACTGGAACTTTTTGACAGGGCAAAAACAAATCCCGTAGGAGAAAAAAATGATTACAATGCCGAAAGATATGCCGGGGTATTAAAATTAGTAAAAGAAAAAGCTGAATGGGATAAACCAATGCCGGGAATTCACAGAGGCGTTTCAGCTTATTATTGTCATGATAGTTATGTAGCTCATGTTCTTGATATTGTTATGGAAAACCAGAAACCTGTTATAAAAAAGGTAACATCTGCTGTTGACTGTGGTATTGTAATCAATATGGATGCTGCTACAAATTTATCTCAGGGAGCTGTTGTTGATGCGGTTGGCCATAGTCTTTATAGCAATATAACGTTCAAAGATGGATTGCCATTTCAAAACAACTTTAATACTTATCGGTTAATAAAAATCAGTGAAGCACCAAAAGAAATTGAAGTTCATTTTATAAAAAGTGAGATTGATCCTACAGGAATGGGTGAACCATCGGGTCCGCCTGTTATTGCTGCATTAGCGAATGCATTATACAAAGCAACAGGTAAGCGGGTATACCATCAGCCATTTTTTTCATAAATGAACTTAGAAAAATAATTTTTTACTTTAACCCGGATCTTTTTGTAAAATAAATTTACACACTAGGCTTTTTAGTGACAGGGCAACCTAACCAAACAGTTTATTTATGTTTATTAAAGCAGGCCCATTTATAACTTATTTTTATTCTGCTTAACAAAACAGATCAAAAAACAATGTTGTTTTAAAGTGCAATATGATAGAAGAATAGGTATTGAAT
>DAIOWB010000154.1:0-6743 GCA_036758725.1 Lacibacter sp. | reverse complement strand
ATTTTAATGATGGCAGGTATAAAAGAAATTTTAATAATTTCTACACCTTATGATTTACCTCATTTTAAACGCCTTTTAGGTGATGGTAAAAATTTAGGTATCCATTTTTCATATGCAGAACAGGCTGTACCAAACGGATTGGCACAGGCATTTGTTATTGGTGAAGAATTTATTGGCACTGATAGTGTTGCTTTGGTTTTGGGCGATAACGTTTTTTATGGTTCAGGTTTAGGAAGGCTTCTTCAAAGTAATTCAAACCCCGAAGGTGGTATTATTTATGCTTATCATGTAAGCGATCCTGAACGTTATGGTGTAGTTGAATTTGATAAAGATTTTAATGCCATAAGTATTGAAGAAAAACCAACACATCCAAAAAGTAATTATGCTGTGCCTGGTTTGTATTTTTATAATAACGAAGTAGTTCAAATTGCAAAAGACCTCAAACCAAGCCCCAGAGGTGAATATGAAATTACTGATGTAAACAAAGAATATTTAAAAAGAGGAAAATTAAAAGTTTCAATTCTTGACAGAGGTACTGCCTGGCTTGATACAGGAACGTTTGACAGCCTTATGCAGGCATCACAATTTGTACAGGTTATTGAACAAAGACAAGGAATTAAAATTGCCTGTATTGAAGAAATTGCCTGGCGCAAAGGATTTATTTCAACTGAGCAATTAAAAGAACTGGCACAACCACTTTTAAAAAGTGGTTATGGTCAATATTTAATGAATCTGATAAAAGAATAAATTATACAGTAAAAGCTACATATGAAAAAAATACTTGTTACAGGCGGATGTGGTTACATTGGTTCACACACCATTATTGATTTAGTACAAAATGGATATGAAGTAATTTGTATTGATAATAATTCCCGTTCAGATATAAGAATACTTGAAGGTGTTGAAAAAATTTTAGGAAAGGAAATTAAAAATTATAACGTTGATTTATGCAATTATGATGAAACCTATGCTGTATTAACTGAAAACCCCGACATACTTGGCGTTATTCATTTTGCGGCCTATAAAGCAGTAGGCGAAAGCGTAGAAAAACCTCTTCTGTATTTTGAAAACAATCTCCTTTCCTTAATTAATCTTTTAAAATGTGTACAGGATTTTAAAATTCCTTATTTTGTTTTTTCATCTTCCTGTACCGTTTACGGTAACCCCGATGAAATTCCTGTAACAGAAAACACAATTCCCAAACCTGCTGAAAGTCCGTATGGGTATACAAAGCAAATGGGTGAACAAATAGTAAGTGAAACTGTAAAAAGCATTCCTACTCATGCAATAATCTTACGCTATTTTAATCCTGTTGGCTCACATCCAAGTGGCATCATCGGCGAACTGCCAATTGGCAAGCCACAGAATTTAGTGCCGGCTATTACACAAACTGCTATTGGTAAGTTGCCTCAAATGACGGTTTTTGGAAATGATTATGATACACGTGATGGTTCCTGTATCAGAGACTTTATTCATGTATGTGACCTGGCTCATGCACACACATTGGCACTGGATTATTTAAGTGATGAAAAAAACCGTACCCGCTGCGAAGTGTTTAATCTGGGTACAGGAAATGGCATCACTGTTCTTGAAGCTATTCAAGCTTTTGAAAAAGTAAGCGGGCAGAAACTAAATTACACAATTGGGCCACGCAGGCAAGGTGATGTAATTGCAACATATGCCAATAATGATAAGGCAAAATCTTACCTCAATTGGCATCCAAAATATGGCATAGATGAAATGATGCTAACAGCCTGGCAATGGGAACTAAATCTGAAAAGAGATGAAAGCCTGTATAAAAGTCAGAACAGCACATTGAATTAATCTTTGTGCCTTACTTGTGGGTTTCTTGAAATATCAAAATAACATCAACTCAAAACTTTCCCTTTTCTTTGCAGCGATTTAAATTATACGCAAACTTAATTACATGCAGTTAAAAGATATACAGATTACAGGCAATAAAGATACCCGCAGTGGGTTTGGCGATGGTATTGCAGAAGCAGCACGTAAAAACGAAAACATTGTTGCACTAACAGCTGATTTAGCAGGATCCTTAAAGCTCAATCAGTTCATGAAAGAATTTCCTGAACGCTTTATTCAATGTGGAATTGCAGAAGCTAATATGATTGGTATAGCCGCCGGTTTAACCATTGGAGGAAAAATTCCATACACAACAACATTTGCCAACTTTAGTACAGGGCGTGTTTATGATCAAATACGCCAGAGTGTTGCATATAGTGGAAAGAATGTAAAAATTTGTGCATCACATGCCGGTTTAACATTAGGCGAAGATGGAGCAACACATCAAATACTGGAAGATATTGGCTTAATGAAGATGTTACCCGGAATGACGGTAATTGTTCCTTGTGATTATAATCAAACCAAACAAGCTACTATAGCCATTGCAGATTTTGAAGGGCCTGTTTATTTACGTTTTGGCCGACCGGTTTGGCCCATTTTTACCAAACCTGAAGATGCATTTGTAATTGGTAAAGCACAAAAATTCAGTGATGGAAATGATGTAACCATCTTTGCATGCGGACATATGGTTTGGTATGCCATACAAGCTGGTTTACAACTTCAGGAAAAGGGAATATCAGTTGAAGTAATCAATATTCACACTATTAAGCCTTTGGATGAAGAGGCTGTATTAGCTTCCATACGTAAAACAAAATGTGTGGTTACTGCTGAAGAACACAATATTATTGGTGGATTAGGCGACAGTATTGCGCAGGTTGCTGCTAAACATTTTCCCGTTCCTATTGAATATGTAGGCACAAAAGATACTTTTGGCGAAAGTGGAAAGCCCATGGAATTGCTAAAGAAATATGGACTTGATGTACAGGATATTGTAACAGCAGCTGAAAAAGTTTTGGCCAGAAAATAAAACTGATTAAACTTTTAACAATAAAACCCATCTTACCCGGTGGGTTTTTCTATTTTTATAGGAACTTCCAAAACCAGAAAACCGCTATTCATGACGCAACCAAACGACAAAGAATTATTACTGCAATTTCATGAACCTGCTACCAAAGAGCAGGCCTTTACAAATATCATCAAAAAATATCAGGAAAAACTATACTGGCATGTACGCCGTATGGTAGTTGAGCATGAAGATGCAAATGATGTATTGCAAAACATGTTTATTAAAGTGTGGAACAGTTTGGAAAATTTCAGAGAAGACAGTCAGTTATACACCTGGCTTTACCGTATTGCCACCAATGAAAGTCTTACGTTTCTTGAGCAAAAGAAAAGAAGATCTGCCGTTTCAATTGATGATTCTGAAGGAAGTCTTACCAATTCTATAAAAGCCGATAAACATTTTGATGCAAACAGGCTTGAATGGAAGTTGCAATTAGCCATTCAGCAACTGCCTGATAAACAGCGTGCTGTATTCAATTTGAGGTATTATGATGAAATGCCTTACCAGGAAATGAGCAAGGTTTTAGAAACAAGTGAAGGGGCATTAAAAGCCAGCTATCATCACGCAGTGAAAAAGATTGAAGATTTTATCCTCAATCATTAAACTTTCGGGTATATAAACCATCTATGAATTAAGCAAATGAACCGCAATACAGACATATTAAAAGAATTAGAACAAATAAGCCCGGCCGTTGCTAACCTCAGCGCCAGTAACCTGTTCACAATTCCATCAGAATATTTTGAAACATTACCTACAGTTATTATGGCCAGAATTGCTGCAGGTGGTACTGAAGAAAACACCGTATTGTCAGTTGCAGGAAAACAAATGCCGCAAGAAGTTCCTGAAGGTTATTTCAATACCCTTTCAAGCAATATTCTTTCAAAAATAAAAACACAAAACGAACCGTCTGTAGCCGAAGAGTTGAACGAATTATCTCCTCTGCTTGCAGGAATAAGCAAACACAATTTGTATGAAGTACCTGCAGGCTACTTTGAAACATTCACAGTTCAACCTTATAAATCTGTTTCTGATTCAAAAGTTGTTTCCATGTTTAGCAGAAAAGTATGGATGCAATATGCTGCTGCTGCAGTTGTTTTTGTATTGATAGCTTTTGGTATTAATTTCTTCAGTAACCAAAACAACTTTACAAAAGAAACTACAATTGTTCCAAAGAGCTTAACTGATGAGCAATTTAATAAGGAGTTAGCCCAAATCAGTGATGATGATATTATCAATTATCTGAACGAAACAGCAGATAGTAAAGATGCTATAACCATTGCAACTTTAATTGATAAATCAGAACTGCCCGATGAAGCAGATTATATGGATGATGAGTTTTTAAATTCAGTAATGCAAGAACTTGAAAAAACAGATAAAAAAACAAATTAAAGTATATAACACAGGAGGAAAATAAAATGAAAACAATTTTTACATTTTTGCTAGCGCTCATAGGCTTTACAGGAATAGCTCTAGCACAAGAGCAACCACAACCCGATCCTAAACAAGAAGAAAAAATACAAGCACTTGAAATTGCATTCATCAGTCGTAAACTTGAGTTAACTCCAGATGAAGCACAAAGGTTCTGGCCAGTGTATAATGATTATAAAAAAGATATGCGCCAGGTAATGATCAATCAAAAGAATAATCCAAATAAAGATGTGGTTGATAACGAACAAAAGATGATTGACGTCAGGAAAAAGTACCGTGATCGTTTTATTGGTGTTATAGGACAACCCAGAATGAATAAATTTTTCCAGGCAGAAAGAGAATTCAGAGGCGTTTTACTAAATCAGTTAAAAAATCGTCCTAATAAGCCAATGTTGCAACGTCGAAACAGAAATTAATTTGGAATTTTAAAAATCATTTTTATAAATTTGTGAATAGGTGTTTTTCATAGGTTAGCAACGGCCGACTCTTTTCAGGGTTGGCCTATTTTTTTGCCCTGAAACCATTACTGGCAAAGGGTTTCAGCTTAATGCAATTTTTCAAATATAATTTTTCTGACTTATTCAATGAAGTTTTCTGATTTAAAATGGTTTTATAAACTTCAATGATAAATTGAATTATATGATTAATATCATGATTATGTTATCCTTTTTGTAGTAATTAGACTACAAGCTGAAAAAAATATTAGAATTTGTAAACCGGTGTTTTAATATCATGATAAAACAAAAAGGTCCATCCTTCTTTTTCACCCTGTGCCCACCATTTAATACGTAAATCAGATGCAAGCTTGCCGTCAAAATCGTACTTAGTAACAAACTTTGTTTTCATTTGAAACAATTGAGGCGCAACATCACCTCCATAGAAAATGGTTTCATTATTTTCTTTTATCCAAAAAGCCTGGTGCCATGGGGAATGTGCACCTGTCCATTCATAATAGATATAATCATCAATAACACCGCTGCTTTCAATCAATATTACTTTATCTGTTTCTGAAAGTAAACTTACATCTTCAAGTGTATATGACTTTGAAAGTTTACTTACTGCTATTTCTAATTCCTGTTTATTTACATAATAAGTTGCATTAGGAAAACTTAAAAATCTGTTTTTCAATATTGCATCTTCTTTACTTACACCCCCTGCATGATCTTTATGTAAATGACTCATTAAAACTTTTGTTACTTCCATTGGATTAATACCGGCCTCCATAAGATTATGATGAATTTGCAAGATGCCATCGGGCATTGAAAAACCAAGGCCTGTATCTAATACAATTATATCTTTTGAAGTAATAACAGCAAATGGTTGCACTTCTACCAGCAAACTACCCGGGGGCCTTTCTTTGATGTGATCACGGGATTGATCAAAAGGAATAAATTTTTTAGATGCATCAACAGTAAAACTTCCCTCGGAAAGAGCAATTATTTTCATGCTGCAAATATACACTCATGCAGTTGCAGAATACATTCAGTTCATGACTAATTTGGGAGCACCGATCATAGAATCAAATATAAAAAGCTCATCCATATCATAATTAAAATATTCACGAATAGGAAATTGATTGATGATTTCTTCCGCATCTTCTTCTGTATTAGCACACAATACTACCCAACCTTTGCTTCGGTTATGATTTACAGAATAAGTAATGATTACTTCTTCACGCATCAGGTTATTTATATAATTGCGATGACCTGGAATAAGTTCCCAGAACTCACTATCCAAAGCAGAAGATAAATAAAATGTACAAAGAAACTTTTTCATGTTCCTGTTCATTTAAAGGTTACAAATAAAAAACAAAGGTTACTAAAAATACCTGATACTTATATTAACGTAAAACCATTTGCCTGTCAATATCCAACCGAAGCATGATAAAAACAAGAATAGTAAAGGTAACAACAGATGACCCGCCGTAGCTTAATAAGGGTAATGTGATGCCTATAACAGGCATTAAACCAATGGTCATACAAATATTAATGAATACATGAAAGAAAAGGATACAAGCAACACTATATGCATAAACCCTTGAGAAAGTGCTTCGTTGACGTTCGGCCAAGGAAATAATACGATATAGCATGAAGAAATAAAGCGCTAATAATAAAGCACTTCCCCAAAATCCAAAACTTTCAGCAATGGCAGTAAATATAAAATCAGTATGCTGTTCAGGAACAAAATCACCTTGTGTAGTAACTCCCTGTAAAAATCCCTTTCCCCAAAACCCTCCTGAACCAATTGCAATTTTTGATTGTTTCACATTATAGTTCCGATCTTTCTTTTTACCGGTTGCCAATTCACTTTCAAGTTGTGCTTTTCTTACCGGATCTTTTGGCTCATACTCTTTTCCAAACATCCCTAACACTCTTTCTGTTTGATATGGTTT
>DAIOWB010000153.1:0-6766 GCA_036758725.1 Lacibacter sp. | reverse complement strand
AGAAAAGCTGCTGAATTCTTTAAAATAATCACGCAATAATTCTAAGGGAAGTGGTTTGCCATCTTTTCGTTTAGATAATGAAAAAACTTTGTTGATGTTTCCGCCCGAACCAATGGCAATAATATCGTTATGACCTTTGGTGCTGATTTTTAAAAAATCTTTCATTTCATCCCATTGCTTTTCCTTTACCTGTCCTTTTAATAAACGGATTGTTCCAATATTGAACGATTCTTTAAATACCAGTTTCCCTTTATTAAAATAAGTGAGCTCCGTACTACCACCACCCACATCAATGTATAAATAGGAGTGGTCTTCGCCCAGGTTATCAGCTATATGATTTTCATAAATAAATGAAGCTTCTTCATCGCCACTGATTACTTTAATTTCAATTCCTGTTTCCAATTTTACTTTACGAATAAGATCTTGTGAGTTACCAGCATCTCTCATAGCTGATGTAGCACAGGCTTTTAAATACTTTACATCATAGATGCTTAAAAGATGCTTGTACGCTTTAATGGTTTCAACCACTTTCTGCATCTTCAATTTTGAAATAGTACCGGTTTCAAAAACATCAAAACCGAGCCGAAGTGGAACACGAATTAAATTAAGTTTATTAAACTGTGTTTGATTTTTCCCGTTTTCAACAACTTCAGAAATTAATAATCTTGCCGCATTACTTCCTATATCAATGGCTGCCAGTTTCAATATCTTTTAATGTTTTTTGAAATAAATAATTATAAATTTCTACCTGTGAGCGGATTGATTTTCCTTTTTTCCGTACAAAACGGTTTTCCAGGTCATTATCCAGAACTCTTGCCTTTACATTATCTTTTAATTGTATTCCTGTATACTGAATAAATTCTTCTTTTATAACCGGATTGGTTATTTCAACCGCTGCTTCAATACGATGATCAAGATTACGAACCATCCAGTCAGCCGAAGATATATAAACTTTCGGTTTGCCATTATTATGAAATATCAACACACGGCTATGTTCCAGGTACTGATCTACAATGCTTACTGCATAAGGCTTTACTTTAAACTTTTTATTTTCAGTTAGCATACAAAAAATACCTCGTATAATGAGTTTCACTTCAACACCTGCTTTTGCAGCTTCGGTAAGTTTGGAAATAAAAAGCTCATCACTAAGGCTGTTCATTTTAATTGTGATTGCAGCAGGTAATTTCTTTTTTACATTCTTAATTTCATTATCTATCAACCGCATAAATTGTTTTCGCATTCCGGTAGGAGAAATGATAAGAGTTTTACATTCACGCAAAAATTTCAACCTGCTTACCAAAGGCTTTTCAAGATAATGGAAAATGCGATTGATATCGGCCATTACTTTTCTGTTGGCGGTTAGTAAACAATGATCGGCATAAACACGTGCTGTATCTTCATTTAAATTTCCTGTACTTACAAATCCATATTGAATGGTTTTGGTTTTTAATCTTTTTTTAATGATACAGAGTTTAGCATGCACTTTTGTATTGTGTACACCAATTAAAACTATAATTCCTTCTTCTTCCAGTTTCTTTTTCCAATCAAGATTTGCTTCTTCATCAAACCTTGCCCTTAACTCAAGCATAACTGTTACTTTTTTACCATTTCGGGCAGCATTAACCAAAGCATTAATCACTTTTGAAGTATCGGCCAAACGGTAAGCTGTAATTTTTATTTCTCTTACATCGGTATCCATAGCCGCTTCACGAAGAAGATCAATAATAGCGTCAAAAGAATGATAAGGAAAATGTAATAACAAATCCTGTTTCAGAATTTCATCGGTAATGCGGATCGATTTTTTTACAATTGGATGAGGGAATGGCTTCTTCCGCTCATGTTTTTTAGTAAATACATCAGCAGGAAAATCCATAAAGTGACGAAAGTTATGAATCCGTCCGCCGGGAATAATATTATCTCTTCGGGAAAGTTGTAAACGTCTTATTAAATACTCAAGCAAACCGGTATCAATTTCTTTATCATAAATAAAACGGACCGGCTTTCCCCTTCGCCTGTTTTTTAACCCTTTTTCAATTTTTTGAATAAGTGTTGTACTTACATCGCTATCTAAATCAATTTCTGCATCTTTTGTTACTTTAATTACATGGGCACTGTATTCATCAAAACCCATAAATGAAAAGATTCTTGGTAAACAAAAACGAATAATATCCTCCATTAAAATAATATGATGCGTACCGGCAGGAGAGGGGAGTTTTACAAAACGTCGGTTATATTTAGCTGGCACCTCAATTAAAGCATATTTTTTTTTGTATGCATTTTTCTGATTGCTCATTGCAACAGCAAGATAAAGTGAACGTTCTCGCAAGTAAGGCATTTGCGGATTGCTTTCAATCATGAGTGGAATAACATCCTGTCTTACCTGCTCATCAAAATAAGATTCAACATATTTTTTCTGTTCTCTTGTAAGTTGCTTTTCTGTAACAAGAAATATTTTTTCTTTCTTTAATTCTTGCTGTACCTGAATCCAGATGCGGTTAAATTCATTTTGTTGTTGCAATACAATATCCTGAATCTGATCAATGATTTGCCGGGGATTTTTTTCCAGATGCATTTTACTTTTAACCTTTACATCCAGTTCTGTCATACGCTTTAACGTTGCAACACGTACACGGAAAAATTCATCAAGGTTGTTTGAAAAAATGCCAAGAAATCGAACCCTTTCTCTTAATGGAATTGTTGGGTCATTTGCTTCCTGTAAAACTCTTGCATTAAAAGATAACCAGCTAATATCCCGGACAATCATACTGCGTTTTTCAATAGCCATACTCTTTATATAAATTCAATGTAAAAATAAGAAGGGAAGGAGAGGTTATGAGATTATTTTTTCTTATAACGTTTCAATCTTTTTTAGAATGGAAGTAGTAGAAAGCCCTTCAACCAGTTCAATAATTTCTACTTTGCCTCCGTTTTCTAATACCTCTTTTGATCCAACAATGGTTTCAATGGTATAATCGCCACCTTTTACTAAAACATCAGGCAAAATAGTTTTTATGAGATTATGAGGCGTGTCTTCATTAAACAAAACAACAGCATCTACCATGCTTAATGCTGCAAGTAATAAAGCTCTGTTTTGCTCATGATTAATTGGTCTGCTTTCGCCTTTTAATCTCCTTGTGCCGGCATCGGTATTTAAACCAACAATTAAAATGTCGGCAAAAGATGCTGCTTGCATCAGCGAATGAATATGACCTGCATGCAGAATATCAAAACAACCATTTGTAAAAGCAATGGTTTTACCAAAATATTTCCATTGATGCAACGATTTTTGTAGCTGAGCATCGTTTAGAATTTTATGTTGAATATGTTTTGTTTCTTTCATAAAAACGAAAGTGTTTAACTATCAATTTTTTTGCGGTTAATGAGAGGCATTAAAATGAAACAGATTAAACCGCCAAATAAGATTACTGCAGTTTGTGCAATCCATAAAATCCATCCAAAAGTAAATCCAACCAATTGTGTTTTCCCATAGAGCATGAGTATTTCCTGTACTATAAATTGGTAGGCACCCAAACCTCCCTGTGTTGCAATCATACCAATGCTTCCAAAAGACATTATGGAGAAAGCTTCTTTAAAACCCAGATCAGAAACTTCTTGCAGGGCATAAAAACCAATACGGCTGCTGAGCAGGTATAACGACCATATTAAAACTGTATGTACAAAAAACAATCTTCTGCTTTTAATAAACCGAACACTATTTAAACCACTCCATATACCCTTTAATACATTTTTAATTTTTTCTACAAACGCAATATGGCTTAATCTTTTTAATACCTGGTACATGACCCAAAATATGATGAAAACAATAAATAAGATGATTGAAATTTTCAGCCATGAAATTTTATGATCATCTCCGGTAAATATTTTTTCTAATAATGAAACAGCATATCCTCCAACAATATCAATTTGCAGTAAAATGGTAATTACAAAAGCAATAACAAGGCAAACAAGATCAATAGCACGCTCTGCAACAATGGTTCCTATGAGTTTATCGGGCCTTACTTTTTCATAACGGGCCAACAACGTACATTTTAAAACTTCGCCCAAACGTGGAAATGCAAGATTTGCCAGGTAACCAATCATTACTGCATTAAATACATTAAACGTTGATGGCTTAAACCCCAATGGTTCCATTAAAATTTTCCATCGTAAAGCACGGATGTAGTGGCTCAATAATAACATGAGAAAAACAGGTAAAAACAGCCAATAGTTTGCCTGCTTGAGAGATGCTTTAATCTGCAGCCAACCATTATCATCAATACCTCTGGCCATCCACCAAACTAAAAACACACCTAAACCCAGAAAAAACAGGAATTGCAGTACAGTCAGGATTCTTTTTTTTATCATAAAAGGGAAGACTCAGTCTTAAAGTTTATTTGCATCCTTAGGAAATACCAGCCACGGTTTAAATTTCTTAGCTTCATCAAAATGCATAGTTGCGTATGAAATTATGATTACCACATCACCTACACTTCCTTGCCGTGCAGCTGGGCCATTTAAACAACAAACACCACTTCCACGTTTACCTTTAATTACATATGTTTCTAAACGGTTGCCATTATTTACATTAACCACCTGCACTTTTTCATGTTCAATAATGTTGGCAGCATCCATCAGATCTTCATCTAACGTAAGACTTCCTACATAATGAAGATTTGCTTCAGTAATTGTAATTCGATGAATTTTTGATTTTAATACTTCTATTTCCATATTGGCAAATTTAAATGGATTCTTTTGATTGAGATACCAGTTAATTAAGCAGCAAATTATCAATTAGCCTGATTTCATTTAAATAAGCAGCAATTAATGCAACAACTTTTTCAGTTCCATTCCATTCATTTATTATTTCTAAAGTTTCTGCATTGGCAATTTCTGCATAATCAACTTGAAATCCTCTTAAAGTTAAATATTCAATAGCCATTTCTTTAATTGATTCTAACGATCCGGGATGTAACTGTTGATTTATTTGTATTAAAGATTCGTAAATAGAAACTGCCAGATTTCGCTCTACTGAATTTAACCGCATATTTCTGCTGCTCATTGCCAAGCCATCCTTTTCACGAAGAGTGCCGCCAATAATTAGTTTAGTGTTGATTTTTTTAATTTCAATAAGCTTTTGAACAACCAGGCATTGTTGAAAGTCTTTTTGTCCTAGAAAAAGAAAATCCGGTTTTACAATTTCTAATAAACGATCTACAACCTGGCATACTCCCTGAAAATGTCCGGGCCTGTATTTCCCTTCCAGAACAGTTTCAAGATATCCAAGTTCATAATGTGGAATGTTAGCTGTTCCTGATGGATATATTTCCTGCACGGTTGGCAAAAACAAAATATCACAGCCTGTTTTTACAAGCATTTCTATATCCTGTTCAATTGTTTTGGGGTATTTTTCAAAATCCTTGGGATCATTAAACTGAGTAGGGTTTACAAAGATGCTGCAGATGGTAATATCCGATTTTTCTTTTGCCTGTTTTATTAAGGATAAGTGCCCCTCATGCAATGCGCCCATTGTTGGAACAAAGCCCGTTTTTATTGGTATCAGTCTTCTTTGAATAAAAAATTGCTGCAATTGAAAACCGCTGTGAAAAATGAACATAATGGTTACTTTAAATCATTACAAGAGCGTAAAATCACGTCTTTTCGCCAAAAATCCTTTACCTTTGCAAACCTCTTTTAAAAGGTAAAGATTCCTTAACAAATACTCATGGTAGCAGCAAAGAAAAGAATTTTATTTATTGCCAGTGAAATGTCTCCCTATTTGGAGGAAACTGATTTCTCATCCTTCGTAAATCAACTGGCAATTAAGGCAAATGATAGTGGTTTTGAGATTCGTTGCATAATGCCCCGCTTTGGTGTAATCAATGAACGCCGGCACCGGCTTCATGAAGTTGTACGTTTAAGTGGTATTAATGTTTCCATTGATGGTGACGATTATCCGCTTCAGATTAAAGTAGCCTCCCTGCCTAATGCACGTTTACAGGTTTATTTTCTTGAGAACGAAGACTTCTTTAAACGCAAATTCATTCATCACGACGACAATGAAAAGTGGTTTGATGATAATGATCTGCGAACCATTTTCTTTTGCAAAGGCGCTCTTGAAACCGTTAAGAAATTTGGATGGCCGCCAGATATTATTCATTGCAGTGGCTGGATGACAGGTTTAATACCCATGTATTTACAAACCGCTTATAAAAAAGAACCTGTATTTGGTAACAGCAAATGCATTTTCACCATTGGTCAAAATACTTTTAAAGAAAAGTTGGGATCTAAATTTGTTAAGTTGGCAGCTATACATCCAACAATAAAAGAAAAAGAACTTTTACCATATAAAGAAGCAACAAACAGTGCAATGTTCAAAGGAGGAGCAACGTTTGCAGATGCTATAACTTTTGGAGCAGAAAAGGTTGATAAAAAACTGGCAGAAGAGTTTGGAAAAGTACGAGGGAAAAAAGTATTGCCTTTTAAGCCAGATACTGATTTAACAGACTATTTACAACTATATACCGACCTTTCGTCGAAATAATATCTTCATCTCAATTATGAATTTTCTTAGCCCGGACATGCGCAGAAGAAATCTTTTTTTACTTATTCCTGTTTCAATATTTATACTGTTTGGTTGTACAAAACTTGAACGTACAACATTGGGAGGTGATTTATTACCAGGTTCTGACAGATTAATTACAGATACCATGTTGCTTGCAGTTGAAACAACTTCTTTTATTGAAACTGATTCATCTACAATTGCAAA
>DAIOWB010000152.1:0-6807 GCA_036758725.1 Lacibacter sp. | reverse complement strand
TTCATGTGAATGCAATGTTAGCAAAAGAATCGTTAACGTTTTATTTGGCATTATTCTTTCTTATAATTCTGCATCTTTGCAACGTAAATAAACAATTCATGAAGAGACCCTTTTTTTTCGTTTTCCTTTTAATCAGTTGCTTTTCCTCTTTTGCACAAACACTGCCTTTGATGGTGCAAATGGATAACAAGAGTTTGCCATACCTCAATCATACTGTTGGACCAAAAGAGAATTATTACAGTATTGGCCGTATTTATAATATCAGCCCAAGGGTTTTTGTTCCTTATAACGGATTGGAGTTAACTTCTCCTTTAAGTATTGGACAGCAATTGAAAATACCACTAAACGAAGTGAATTTCTGGCAAGCAGGTACACGTAAAGAAAATGAAGCAGTGATTCCGGTGTATTATATAGTAAAACAAAGTGAATCAATTACAAAACTGAGTCAACTTTTTAAAACAGACAATGCATCTGTCCGTTCCTGGAATAATTTATCAACCGATGCATTAACGGTGGGAAGTAAAGTAATTATTGGTTTTTTAAAAGTAGATAAAACTTTATCACCCATTGCTGCACAGGGAATGAATGTAAGAACTGAACCAAACATCGTAAAGCAGCAACCTGTAGAAGTAAAAAAGAAAGAACCGGAAAAACAGGAAACGGTTGTTACAAAAAAGGAAGAACCAAAACAGGAACCTGTTGTTAAAAAAGAAGAGCCTAAAGTGGAGCCTGTTAAACAACAACCAGTTGTTAAGAAAGAAGAACCTAAAATGGAAGTAAGCCCTGTAGGATATTCTGGTTTGGGACATTTTAAAGAGGAGTTTAACAAACAGACAAATAACGGGAAACAGGTAAACAGCAATAGTGGTGAAGGTTCAATCTTTAAAAGCACAAGTGGCTGGAGCGATGGAAAATATTATTTGTTGATGGACAATGTAGAGAAGGGAACCATTGTTATGATCAGGAATCCATCAAATGGTAAAGCCGTTTATGCAAAAGTGCTGGGCAGTGTTGAAGAAACAAGTCCTGGTAGTGGTTTGCTCTTTCGTTTAAGTAATTCAGCAGCAGCACAATTGGGCATAAGCGCAGAGAAGTTTAATGCAGAATTGGTTTGGGGAAAGTAGGGGCTAAGTGTTCAAAGAAGAAAAAAAGAACAAAGAGGAAAAAATTCAAAATAAAAAGAGAAAGGCAACATTCTAAAATGTTGCCTTTCTCTTTTTATCTCTTTTTACTTTTTTGAACTCTTAGTTAAATCTGTATCCTCTCAAAAATTCATCTATCATCATTTTCTTTTTCCCTTCCAGCTGAATTTCCAGCAGATATATATACCCATTTGCACAACGAAATTTTAAAAAAGTTTTACCATCGGTTTCAAAGGCCCCTCCTTTGGAGGCCTGCCCGGATGAATCGGTCGGACGGGGGTTTGGGGGGGCTTCCTTTTTACTCCTGTACACTTTCAACATCTTTCCATTCAATTCAGTAAAAGCAGTAGGAAAAGGAGAGAGGCCACGTATTAAATTATGAACCTCTTCAACCGTTTTTGAAAAATCTATTTTACAGGTTTCAGTAAATATTTTTGGTGCATGATGAAGAGTTGATAGTTGATAGTTGATAGTTGATAGTTGTGGTTTTTCTTTCAATGTTCCATCAACCAAACCTTGTATTGTTTTTACAAGCAATGCGGCACCCACTTCTTTCATATGATCATGTACTTCACCTGCAGTTTCATCTTCTCCAATAGGAAATGATTTCTGTAATAAAATATCTCCTGTGTCAATTTCATGTTTCAATTTAAATGTAGTTACGCCGGTTTCTTTTTCACCATTAATTACAGCCCAATTGATAGGAGCAGCTCCACGGTATTGTGGTAATAAACTGCCATGTACATTAATGGTTCCCATGGGCGGCATGTTCCAAACAACTTCGGGCAACATTCGGAATGCAACAACAACCTGTACATCGGCTTGCAATGATTTTAATGTTTCTAAAAATACTGGGTTCTTTAATTTTTCCGGTTGCAGAACATTGAGGTTATGTTCAACTGCATATTTCTTTACTGCACTTTCTGTTAACTTCATACCACGCCCTGCCGGTTTATCAGGAGCTGTAATTACACCCACTACATTGTATCCGGCTTTTACCAAAGCATCCAATGAAGCAACAGCAAATTCAGGAGTACCCATAAAAACAATTCTGATGGAAGAAGATTCACTCATGATGCAAAAGTAAAAACTGTATAATTGAGATGAAGAATAAAAAAACAAACTAAGGTTTCAGAAAAAAGAAGATCCGTTTTAATCAGATTAAATCAGTGTTACCCGTTTTTCAATAAAAGGAAACTCTAATTCAATTCTTCTTCATCCATTTCAATAATCTTGTCTTCCTGTTTTATTTTGGTGAGATTGTTCCGCTGCAGAATTTCCTTTGCAAGGTTCAGGTAATTAATGGCTCCTTTACTGTCTGCATCATATAGAATAACAGGTTTACCAAAACTTGGAGCTTCGCTTAAACGGGTATTGCGATGAATGATAGAATCAAAAACAATGCCTTCAAAATGCCTGCGTACTTCACTTACCACCTGGTTACATAAACGCAAACGGCCATCATACATCGTCATTAAAATACCTTCAATAACCAATGAAGTATTTAAACGGCTTTGTACAATTTTAATGGTGTTGAGTAATTTGCCTAAACCTTCCAAGGCAAAAAATTCAGTTTGAACAGGTACCAATACAGAATCGGCGGCTGTTAATGCATTTACTGTTATTAAACCCAGAGAAGGAGAGCAATCAATGACAATAAAATCATAATCATCTTTAATTGGTTCCAGTATCATTTTGAGTACGCCTTCTCTGTTTGGCTGATTGATCATTTCAATTTCTGCACCAACCAGGTCTATATGTGATGGAATTAAATCAAGATGCGGAATCTCGGTTTTTAAAATTACGTCTTTTGCATTGGCACCATTTACAAAACAATCATATAAACTCTGTTGCACATTGTGTAAATCAAAACCAACACCTGTTGTACTGTTTGCCTGCGGGTCAGCATCAACCAGCAATGTTTTAAATTCCAACACAGCAAAACTGGCAGCCAGGTTTATAGCTGTTGTGGTTTTGCCTACACCACCTTTCTGATTTGCTACTCCAATTATTCTTCCCATATTTTTTTTCTCTGTTTACTTCTTGTTTTTATTTCAAGAAGCATGTTTCAGATTTTATGCTAGTTAAATATTCAATTATCAATTTTCAATTACTTAAAGCTCTATCGTTTCTCCAATGGCCGGCAATTTTAAATCAAGGCCATTATGTTTAAAATAATCTGTTGCTTTTACTGTGTCTATTACAATGTAAGGAAATGTATTATAATGTACACCCACAACAGTATGGCTGCTGAACATATGTGCTGCTCTTGCAGCATCTTCATAACCCATTGTAAAATTGTCGCCAATAGGTAAAATGCAAAAAGATATTGGAGCACCCTGTTGTATCAACTGCATATCCAGTGTTAATGCTGTATCGCCACTGTAATAAAAATTCTTATCGGCCATAATTACAAAACCCATGGGATTGCCTCCATCAGAACCATCCGGTAACGAAGATGAATGAACAGCCGTTACACATTTCACCGTTCCAAAATCAAATACTTTTTTACCTCCGGTATTCATCGGGTGTAATTGTTCAACACCCTGTTGCTTCAGCCATAAATAAATTTCAAAATTACAAACCACTAAGGCACCGGTTCGTTTAGCAATACTTACACAATCGGCAATATGATCTTCATGTCCATGGCTAATGAGTATATAATCAGCCTCCACTTTATTCACATCAATTCCGTTTGCCAATTCATTTGGCGAAATAAATGGATCGAATAATAATTTCTTTCCCTTTACCTCCACGCAAAAACAGGAATGGCCGTAATAAGTAAATTTCATTTTTTAATTTTTTGTTACCAGCTTTAGGAATTCTATTGGGCCCCGGTTGCCCGTCCGAACGGTAAAGCCGGGCGGGTGTCGCACACTTGTTTTTTCTTGCCAGCTTCAACAGGTTTGCGGCTGAAAGCTCTCATAAAACGAGCATGATCATACACAAAATGCCATTGTGACAAAAATAAGGCTTCGGCATAATATTCGGGAACAATAGTTATCCCCTAAGTGTTGTATGTAAAAGGGTGAAAACCACTCGTCAAAAATTAACAAGCGGTTGATTTTTTTAACAGGAACTTTGAATATTATGAGACGAATTGCAGGATCGTGGATTTTTCTTTTAGTGCTTCTTTTAATTGATATATACGTTTTTCAATCAATAAAAGCAGTAGCGGTAAGTTGGGCGCCAAAAGTTCGCTGGACGGTTTTTGGCATTTACTGGGGTATTAGTATCTTATCTTTTGCACTAATGCTTAGCATTGTTTTTACCAATTATGAAAGTTGGCACAAACTTCTCCGTACTTATGCTTTTGCTGTTATTATAGGTTTATTCCTTGCTAAATTATTGGCCAGTGCATTTTTTATGGTTGATGATGTACGCAGAGTAATTCAATGGGCAGGCAGTTTTATATTCCCCAACTGGCATCCTAAAAACAATGGAAGCACAGAAGGAATTACAAGATCAATGTTTATCAGTTGGGCGGGTTTAGCAGTTGGTGGAGGCTTGTTTACTTCTTTGCTTTATGGTTTTGGTAATAAATACAAATACAGCTTACGGAAGATGGTGCTTGAGTTCAATAACCTGCCAACAGCTTTTAAAGGATTCAAAATTATTCACATCAGTGATATTCACAGTGGAAGTTTTACTGATAAAGAAGCTGTGAAAAAAGGAATTGAAAAAATAAATCATCAGCAGGCCGATGTTATTTTATTTACCGGCGACCTGGTGAATTATGCAGCTGATGAAATGAAAGAGTACATAGATATTTTTTCTCAGCTTCAGGCAAAGCATGGTGTATTTGCAACGTTAGGCAATCATGATTATGGTTTTCCATCGGCACCAACAAAAGAAGAACGAATTCAAATGCAATTAACCAATGCTGAAGCTGTAAAACATGTGCATAAACAATTAGGCTGGAAATTATTAAGTAATGAACATGCATTAATTGAAATAGACGGACAGCAAATTGCGCTGTTAGGAGTAGATAATATCAGTGCAAAAGCAAACTTCCCATCGTTTGGAAAGTTAGAAGTTGCACATGCTCCTGTAAAAGAAGTTCCTTTTAAAATATTATTAAGTCATGATCCTTCTCATTGGAATAACCAGGTAACATCTGATTATACTGATATTGACCTTACATTGGCCGGCCATACCCATGGTATGCAGTTTGGTGTTGAAATTCCCGGATTTAAATGGAGCCCGGTAAAATATGTGTATAAGCAATGGGCAGGTTTGTATGAAGAAGGCAAACAAAAATTATATGTAAATCGTGGATTTGGATTTATAGGTTATCCCGGCCGGGTAGGTATTTTACCAGAGATTACATTAATTGAATTGGCATAATTTAATCTGGTTTTTACATAGTCCTTTTATACAGTAAACAATCTTTATCCTGAGGGCAATCTTCAATTCTCAACAATTTATTTTTTCCTGCCTTTAAACTATCTTGCAGGTAGCCTGTCATAGAAAAATAGCCAATTATTATTTGCTTATGCAGAAATTACTTTTTTCATTCTTGTTTGCACTTAGCTTAAGTTCATCAGTAAGTGCTCAGCAAACAGTAAATGATTCTATTCCAATAAATAAAGATTCAATTGAAAAAGCCGTTGATGAATTTTTAAAGTTGTTTGATTCTTTACATGAAGCCAAAAGTTATTTTCTTGTTGGGGTAGGAGTTGGTAACTCGCAATTCAGTGTAAAGAATGTTGCACTCAATGCCAAACAAACAAGTAAAAATGTAAATATCAGTCCAGTACTGGGCTATTATAATAAAAGCGGTTTTAATATCAGCTATAACAATTATCTGTTGCTTGAACAAGGAACTGTTACGTTGCTTCAGCACTCACTTACTGCCGGGTACGATTATAGCAAAGAAAATGAAACTGCATTTGGATTTTCATTTACCAGATTTATTGGAAAGAAAGAGTTTGTAAACGCCTCCTCACCTTATGATAATGATTTGTTTGCTTATGTGCATGGGAATAAAAATTGGTTTCAACCCGGGTTGATGATGGGCTTTTCTGGTGGTAAATACAGGGAAGCAAGCCGTTATCTCGATTCACAATATGTAACCTTTCCCGGTCCCGGCTACCGTTATTTTTATGTAAATGATACTTCGTTTATACGTGTACGGGATTTTTCTTTAATTCCTTATGTGCAGTTAGATTTTGAGTGGAAAGGTTTTGGTAAAAAAGATTTGATCAATTTTAATCCTTCACTCATGTTTAATTCTGGCCTCAGCAGAATTCGTGTTGATTCTAAAGGAAGTATTACAACAAGGAGAGACTTGCTTCTTCGTTTACGGTATGCTTCCAGTTCAGTTGATAAATCTTCATTCAATCTTCAGTCACTTGGTTTAAACATTAATGCAACCTGGTATATTGGTAAGTTCTATTTAAACCCGCTTTTGTATTTAGATTATTATTTACTTAGCAGTAAAGAAAAGTTCAATGCATTTTATACTGTACAGGCAGGTTTTATGTTTTAATTGAACTTATTTAGCTTGTCTTAACATAAATTTACAAACATAAAAAACGCATTGGCACTTTTTTAGACGTTACACATTAAACAAAAAATCTACAGTATGAAAAAGTATGTATTAATCATGTTTGCAGCAATCTCCATTGCAACAATTTCGCAGGCACAGAGTTTTAAGTTTGGC
>DAIOWB010000151.1:0-6849 GCA_036758725.1 Lacibacter sp. | reverse complement strand
GGCGACCAACAATGGCGTAGAAAACTTTTGGTTTGTACACATATTCATTGCAGTTAATGTAAACTGGTTGGCGAACATCCTGATTGAGTAGAGATCTCTCCTTCGTCGAGATGACGGCACTCTGAAAATTTCTAAATGACTATTATTACTCAAAATGTAAACCGTCATGTCGAGGAACGAGACATCTCCATAATCAGAAACAGTTAGAAATAAAAAGTGGAGTTGTTCTTTGTTGAATAGACAACAGCCAACAAAGACGTAAATTTTCCCCTTAACTTTCACGAACTTGTGTACATGAACTATCTCGCCCATGCATATCTTTCTTTTCATGATCCCGAAATATTAGTCGGGAATATGATCAGTGATTATGTAAAGGGGAAAAAGAAGTTTGACTTTGCCCCCCGCATTCAAAAAGGAATGGACATACACCGGGCCATTGATACATTTACAGATGATCATGAAATCATTAAAAAAGCAAAAGAGATTTTTCGTCCGCATTATCGTTTATATGCAGGTGCATTTGTAGATGTGGTGCTTGATCATTACCTGGCAACAGATGAAACTATTTTCATCAACACTGCTGCATTGCATCATTTTGCAACAGAAACCTATCACACACTGGAACCATTTGCCAACATCTTTCCCGACCGTTTTGCCATGATGTTTCCGTATATGAAAACACAAAACTGGTTATACAATTACCACGAACGATGGGGAATAGAAAAAAGTTTACATGGTGTTGTGCGCCGTGCTACCTACTTAACAGAAAGTGCAACTGCTTTTCATTTGTTTGAAAACCATTTTGATGAACTGCAACAATGTTATAATGAATTTTTCCCTTTGCTTGTTGAATTTGTAAAATGCAGGTTTAATGAATGAAACAGCATCAGCACTTAAATTGCTTAAACCTGTCGAAGCATGCCCGTTCAAGCATGGCCCTGTCATCAGGATGTGCAATTTCAATTAATGCTTTGGCACGCTGACGTAAATTTTTCCCATACAACTGAGCAATTCCATTCTCTGTAATAACATAGTGAATATGCCCACGGGTAGTTACCACACCGGCACCTTGTTTTAAAAAAGGTACAATCCTGTTCACACCTTTTGCTGTACGTGATGTTAATGCAATAATGGGCTTGCCTCCTTCGCTCAGTGCTGCACCACGCATAAAATCCATTTGTCCGCCAATGCCGCTATACTGGGTTGTACCAATGCTATCAGCACAAACTTGTCCGGTAATATCCACTTCAATAGCGCTGTTAATGGCAATCACCTTGGGGTTTCTTCTAATGACATGCGGATCATTTACATAGTCAATATCAAGAAAAACAAAAGAAGGATTGTCATCAACATAATCATACAATCTTTTGGTTCCCACTGCAAAACCGGTTACTGTTTTATTAGGATGAATTCTTTTTTTTATGTTATTGATGACATCGCTTTCAACCAGGTCAATAATTCCATCGCTGCACATTTCTGTATGTACGCCCAGGTTTTTATGATTGGTAAGTGATTTCAGTACTGCATCGGGAATAGTTCCAATGCCCATTTGCAGTGTGCTTCCATCATCAATCATTCCTGCTATATAATGGCCAATCTTCAGTTCATCAACTCCTACTTTAGCTCCATAATCTACCTGAGGCAAAGGTTCATCACCAAATACAATAGAAGTAAACCGGTCGGTATGTATTAAACTATCACCATGTGTACGTGGTACATTGGGGTTTACCTGTGCAATAATATGTTTTGCTGTATTCACTGCACTACGGGCAATATCAACACTTACACCTAATGAACAATAGCCATGTTTATCTGGCGGGGAAACCTGCACCAGCGCTACATCAATGGGTAAATACCCTTTTTTAAACAAATCAGGAATATCACTCAGAAATACAGGAATAAAATCGGCACGGCCTTCATTTACAGCCTTGCGAATACTTTCACTTACAAACATGCAGTTAATGTTGAAAATGCCTTCGTACTGCGGTTTATCAATAGTGATGTCGCCCTGTACGGTAATAAAAACCATTTCAACGTTTGTTAACCTGCTGCTCTGTTTAGCAAGTTCTCTTAATAAAAACAAAGGTGTTTGGGCGCTGCCCTGTACAAATACACGCTGGTTGCTCTGAATAACAGACAATGCTTCTGCTGCTGTTTTATAAATAACTTCTCTATACATATACTTAAATCAATTGAATGCAAAAATAAAATTGATGATTAATTGTGAAACTGCTCATAAACAGTATAAATGGTGATCTGAAGCAGCAATGTTTCAGTTAATTTTACGTTTTAAAATTATTAAAAAATTATTCGATGAAATCAGTCTTCCTTTTTACTTCAATTTTTGTGCTTGCCCTTTCATCTTTTGCACAGAATGGATCAAAATTACCACCGCTGGATAAATCGCCTATGGATATGGTTTATTATCCTACTAACTACCCCATTATGCGCATACAACCTAATAAAGTTACCGAACCCCTCATTGCAAGGGTTATATATAGCCGTCCTTCAAAAAGTGGCCGTAAAATTTTTGGTGAGCTGGTTGAGGATGGAAAAGTATGGAGGCTTGGTGCCAACGAAGCAACTGAAATTGAATTTTTCAGAGAGGTAAAAATTGGAGGCAAAAACATTAAGAAAGGAAGGTATACTTTGTATGCTTTAGAAAATTCCACTAAATGGACAATCATCATTAACAAAGAAACAGACATATGGGGTGCTTTTAAATACGATGCAGCAAAAGATGTTGTACGGGTTGATTGTGCTGTAATAAAATCAATGGAAATTGCTGAAAACTTTACCATGTATTTTGATAAAGTAAATGAAAAGAATATTATTCTTACAATGGCTTGGGATGATGTGATTACAAAATTGCCTATTAGTTGGTGATACTGATTAAGAGGTACGAGCCAATCGATGCGCTGGCAGTAATTATTTATGTTGCCTATATTTTTAAGAAGCTATAAAATTATATGAGAACTGAAATTAAACTTCTGATTCTTTTAATTTGCATATTTGTTTCCTCATGCAAAAAAGAGAAAGGGAAGATTTCGCCGCAAACTATTTCGTTGTTACAAAATAAATGGACACTTATTTCATCAAGCGTGGTATTCCCAACAAATACTTCCCTTAATTCAACTTATACCGGCGTTTTAACCGATTATTATCAATTCGGTTCAAATGATTCACTAACAATTAATCAGGCCGGACAAGTAAGTATTCTAACAATACCATTATCAATTACTACTAAATATTCATTGATTGATAATAACAGGATTGTATATAATTTAAACCCAACTATTGAAATTAATATTAAGACCCTTACAAATAACCTGCTGGTTTTAACAAATTCTGCTACCAGCACTTTTACCAATTCCGGAGTTGTAGTTGCCACTTACAACGGTACAAAAACCGACTCACTAAGAAGGTGAATTGAATATCATTCAAGATTGAGCCTTTGTTCTTCCCATTCGTTATGTATTTCTATTACTTATTGTTAAAAACCATCTTGATTTAAAAATACCTATCAAACTGAGAACCACGATAGCAAGAAATTATTAGGGAGATAACATAAATGAGCCTGATAATTTAATTTTTAAACGCACCCTTTTTTTTATTGTACTATTTTGGTTTTTGTGTTTTGAAATTTGAATCTTTACAGCATGTGTGGTATTGCAGGCATCATTTCAACAAATCCTTTTCATCTTTCAACCGAAAGGTTGAAAGTAATGACGGACAGTATTGCCCACCGTGGGCCCGATGGTGAAGGCTTCTGGATAAATAAAAATAATAATGTTGGTTTGGGGCACAGGCGGCTCGCCATCATTGATTTAAGTGATGCAGCCGCACTACCAATGCATTATCTCAACCGTTACAGTATTACTTACAATGGTGAAATTTATAATTACATAGAAGTAAGAGAAACTTTACAAAAAAAAGGATATCAATTCCAAACACAATCTGATACAGAAGTAATCCTGGCTGCTTATGATTGCTGGAAAGATGAATGTGTTCTTCAGTTTGATGGCATGTTTGCATTTGCAATTTGGGATCAGCAATCACAAAAATTATTTGCTGCCAGAGACCGATTTGGTGAAAAACCTTTTTATTATTTTTTTGATGGTAATCAACTTGTATTCGCAAGTGAAATAAAAGCATTGTGGGCAGCAGGTATTGCAAAAGACTGGAATCACCTGATGTTGCTGAATTATCTTGCCAACGGTCATACTCAAAATGCAGTTGATGCAAGTCTTACGTTTTATAAAAACATTTACAGTATTCCACCCGGCCATCATCTTACTTACAATTTGCAGAATAAAGCAATGATGGTTGCTATTTATTGGGATTTAGATAAGCAATCAACTCAAAAAATAAATGAAGAAGAAGCTGTTGAGCAATTTCAATTCCTCTTCAACCAAAGTATTAAAAGAAGATTACGAAGTGATGTACCTACAGGAACTTCTTTAAGCGGTGGGTTAGACAGTTCATCGGTTGTTGCAACTATTCATCAACATAAACAAACTACTTATTCCCAAAGTGCTTTTACTGCTGTGTTCCCGGGATTTGAAAAAGACGAATTGCTGTATGCAAAAAAAGTAAGCGATAAATTTCAGTTACATCATTTCACAACCCAACCAACTGCAGAGGGATTTCTGAACGATTATAAAAAACTGTTGTGGCACCAGGAGCAACCGCTTTCTTCTTCCAGCATATATGCTCAATATAAAGTAATGGAACTGGCTAAAGAAAACGGTGTAACTGTTTTGCTTGATGGACAAGGTGCTGATGAAATACTGGCCGGTTATAATAAATATGTTCACTGGTATTTACAAGAACAATTTGCAAAATTCAGATATGGATTTACCATGCAGGAACGTATACAGCTGCAACAAAACAACATTCCGTTTCATTGGGGTTTTGCCAATTACATGGCAGCGTGGTTTCCTATTATTGCCAATGCACAGCTTGAAGAAATTGAACGTAAAAAAATTTTAGTCCACCCACATGTACGCAGGGATTATGCAAAGGAACATTATGATCCGCATTACTCTGTTTACAAACCACCTGTGTCAAAGTTGAATGATATTCTTTATTTCAACACTATGCAACAGGGTTTGGGAGAATTGTTACACAATGCAGATCGTAACAGTATGGCACATAGCCGTGAAATGCGATTGCCGTTTTTAAGTCATGAACTGGTTGAATTTGTGTTTTCACTTCCATCAAACCTTAAAATTCATAATGGGTTTACCAAATACATTTTACGGAAGAGTATGGAAAAACAGTTGCCCAATGAAATTGTATGGCGTACAGATAAAGTAGGTTATGAACCTCCACAAAAACAATGGATGCAGCAGCCGGCAATGGGTGAGCTGATTATTGAAAGCCGTCAAAAACTGGTTGATGAAAAAATTTTGAATGAAAGCATTTTAGATAAACCAATCATTGCCAAAACAGCGTATGAAGCAGATAATTACGATTGGCGTTATTTCTGTGTGGCTAATCTTTACTAAATCCTCATCTTTGCACTCCCCGTCTGACGCCCTCGTCTGACGAGACATTTGCTTTTGGTTAACAATCGTCAGACGAGGGCGTAAGACGATTAAAACAGAAACAATGAAACTCAATACAAAAGTAATTCATGCAGGTGCACATCCCGATCCATCAACTGGCGCCATCATGACACCCATTTACCAAACAAGTACATACGTACAGGATGCCCCGGGTGTAAACAAAGGATTTGAATATGCAAGAAGCCAGAACCCAACCCGTAAAGCTTTGGAAGAAGCCGTGGCAATTATTGAAAACGGAAAATTTGGTTTGGTGTTTGGCAGCGGAGTGGCAGCAACTGATGCAGTGATAAAATTATTAAGTCCGGGTGATGAAGTAATTGCAGCCAGTGACATGTATGGCGGCACTTATCGTTTGTTTATGAGAGTGTTTGAAAAATTCGGGATAAAATTTATTTATGTTGATACAACTAATCCTGAAAATGTAAAAACAGCTGTTACTGCAAATACCAAACTCATTTGGCTTGAAACACCAACCAATCCATTAATGAACATTACAGACATCAATGCAGTTTCAGTCATTGCCAAACAAGCCGGCGCTTTGCTTTGTGTTGATAATACATTTGCTTCTCCCTATTTGCAAAATCCATTGGATTTAGGTGCTGATATTGTAATGCACTCTGCAACAAAATATTTAGGCGGACATAGTGATGTTATACAAGGTTGCCTTGTGATGAATGATGCTGAGCTGAGAGAAAAATTATATTTCATTCAGAAAAGTTGCGGTGCTGTTCCCGGCCCAATGGATTGTTTTTTAGTGTTACGTGGAATTAAAACACTGGCTGTTAGAATGAAAGCACATTGTGAGAATGGTGAAAAAATTGCACATTGGTTAAAAGCCAATCCTAAAGTGGCAAAGGTTTACTGGCCGGGTTTTACTGATCATCCCGGTTATGCTATTGCCAAACAACAGATGCGAGGCTTTGGCGGCATGATTAGTTTTGAATTAAAAAATGATAGTGCAGAAGAAGCAAGAAGAGTACTTTCATCAACGCATTTATTTTCTTTAGCAGAAAGTTTGGGTGGTGTAGAAAGTTTAATTAATCATCCTGCAAGTATGACACATGCAAGCATACCAAGAGAAGAACGGATTAAAAACGGATTGAGTGATTCACTCATTCGTTTAAGTGTGGGTATTGAAGATGCAGATGATTTAATTGAAGATTTAGCCAAAGCAATTGGTTGATGAATAATAAAGATTTGAAATTATTTTTAGATAAGAAGGTTGATTATTACAATCAACCTTCTTTCATTAAAAATGATCCCATCTCCATTCCTCATC
>DAIOWB010000150.1:0-6871 GCA_036758725.1 Lacibacter sp. | reverse complement strand
GTTCTGATGTTTTAAGAAAAATGTGTAAGAATATTACACCTGATTATCCCAACCTGGGAAAGTTTATTGATGATATGTGGGAAACCATGTATTCTTCAAATGGTGTTGGTTTGGCAGCCCCACAGGTAAACAAGGATATTCGTTTGTTTGTTGTTGACAGTTCACAAATGTTTGCTAATATGGATGAAGAAGAAACCTTACTTTATCCCGACAGACCTGGTGTTAAACAGGTATTCATTAATGCACAGGTGGAAGAATTACTTGGTGAAGACTGGATTTATAATGAAGGTTGTTTAAGCATTCCTAAAATAAGAGAAGATATTTACCGGGCAGAAGAAGTGAGCATCCGTTTTTTAGATGAAAATTTTAATGAGCATGTAAAAATATTTGATGGCATTACTGCAAGAGTTATTCTGCATGAATATGATCATATTGAAGGCAAGTTGTTTATTGATTACCTCAAACCTTTAAAAAGAAAGTTATTAAAAGGTAAACTCGATGATATTTCAAAAGGGAAGGTGAGTGTAGATTATAAGATGTCTTTTCCGAAATAAAACCCGTCTGACGGGTTTTTGATTTATTTAGAATGTGGTTACAAATAAAAAATTATGAAAAAATTATTCTTATTATTCCTTCTCTTTTCTGCATTTAATGCAACTGCACAAATTGAAATTATTGGTCTGCTAGGCAGAAAGCCTGATTCAAGATATTTACCAGGCTTTGGCGCAATGTTGAAATTTGCTGTGCCTGTTGGCGAAGCTGATGATGTGAGCTTTGAAATAGCTGCGAAAATTATTCCTGAGATTGAATATCCTGATTCTTATGGTATTATTTATCTGCCATTAAAAGTTGGGTACCGTTATACGCTTGATAGAAGTGGTACTGGTTGGTACCTGGAACCTCAAGTAGGATATAACCTGACTGGTGTGAGAAGTTACCAGTCTGATGGTGGTATTGATACAGATGAAAAATTCAAAGGAGTAGTTAGTGGTGCAGCATTTGGTTATTTGTTTGAAAGGAAAAAAATAATTCAGTACGATTTGTCTTTAAGATTCGAATCAGTTGTTTATTCAGGTGGGTCGGTGAATACGATTGGCATTCGATTGACACATAATTTTTCTTTTAGACGTAGAGACTATTGATTTGCACAACTGTGCATAAACGTACAAGACTACGGCGCAATGAAAGCATCATAGCAGCACCTCAACTAAAAAACATAATGTAAATCCCGTCTGACGCCCTCGTCTGACGGGATTTGTTTATTATCACAAAATCATTCTTAATTTGTCAGAAGAGGGCGTCAGACAAAAAAAATTATTCTTCTTCCAAAAGATTTTTTGCTTTTGTGTACACTCTCCATTTTTCAATCACCAGTTTCATATCATCTGCAATTTCACTTTCAAATAACATGCGTTTCTGCGTTTTCGGATGTGTAAATCCAAGTGTTTGTGCATGTAATGCCTGCCTGGGGCAAATAGTAAAACAGTTATCAATAAACTGTTTGTATTTGGTATAAACCGTTCCTTTTACAATACGATTGCCACCATAGGTATCATCATTAAACAAAGGATGGCCAATGTGCTGCATATGTACACGGATCTGATGTGTACGTCCTGTTTCCAATCTGCATTCAACAAGAGTTGTATAACCAAAGCGTTCTATCACTTTATAATGTGTAATAGCTTCTTTCCCATATTCACCATCCGGATATACATCCATAATTTTTCTGAATCGCTGGTGCCTGCCTACATGACCGGTAATGGTTCCGCTATCATCTTTTAAATCGCCCCAAACCAATGCTACATATTTACGTTCAACTGTATGATCAGCAAACTGCTTAGCCAAATGAAGACTTGATTTTTCATCTTTTGCAAGTACTACCAGGCCACTTGTGTTTTTATCAATACGATGTACCATCCCAAATCTTGGCAACTGATCTTCTGTGAGGTTTGGCTGTTGTTGTTTTAAATACCAAACTACTCCGTTTACTAAAGTGCCGGTATAATTGCCACAGCCGGGGTGCATAACCATACCCGGAACTTTGTTAACAATCATTACATAATCATCTTCATAAACAATATTGAGAGGAAGTTCTTCAGGTTTTATTTCTGTATCAGCCGGGGCGGTATCAGACATGGTAATGATCTCATCGCCCGGTTTCACTTTATAATTTGCTTTAACAGGATTGTTGTTCACTAAAACAAATCCTGTTTCAATTCCACGCTGCACTTTGTTCCTGGTGGCACCTTGAATTTTTGTGATTAAGAATTTGTCAATTCTCAATGGTTCCTGGCCGGCGGTAACAACAAAACGTTTACGTTCATATAACTCTTCTGAGCCATCGCCGTTTTCTAATTCATTATCCGTTTCCAGAATTTCATTTTCACTCATAAGTTGCAAAAATAAGCCCTCTTAATTTATGAATTGAAACATTGTAGTTTTGCAACTCATGAAAGAGCAGGTACATTTTGAAGATTTAGGTAAAATGCCATACAAGCAAGCGTGGGATTACCAGGAATTACTTTTGCAACAAAACCTTGAAATAAAAAGAGGGCTTCGGGTTTTAGCCGATAGCCATGATCCGATAGTGGATAGCAATAAAACTAACTCATTCTTTAAGCCGCCCACTCACGAATCACCACTCACAACTCACCACTATCTGCTTTTTGTAGAACACCCACCTGTTTATACATTAGGAAAAAGTGGTGATGTTAAACATATTCTTATACATGAGGAAGAACGAATACAAAAAGGCATCGAATATTTCCCTACCAACCGAGGTGGTGATATTACATTTCACGGGCCACAGCAATTAGTTGGATATCCAATTCTTGATCTTGAAAAATTTGAAACAGATATTGGCAAATATTTGCGCAAGCTGGAAGAAGTTATTATTTTGACGATGGCTGATTATGGATTAAAAGGGGAACGAAGCAAAGGTGAAACGGGTGTTTGGATTGATCCTGATATTAAAGGAAAGGAGCGTAAAATTTGTGCAATGGGTGTGCGTTGCAGCCGTTGGATTACCATGCATGGTTTTGCATTTAATGTGAATACCGATCTTTCTTATTTCAATTACATTATACCATGTGGCATTGAAAACAAACAGGTTACTTCGCTTGAAAAAGAATTAGGAAGTAAGCTTGATTTTGAAGAAGTAAAACAAAAAGTGAAAAGTAATTTTGAGAAAGTATTTAATGTAGAGTTACAATGAGATGAGCTTGCTGTAAAAAATAAGATCGCCTGCTTCACCAAAAATAAATTCTTTACCATCAGCTTTATAAACTCTGAAACTCCATATTTCATTTCCGTCTTTTGGTTTCAGAATTAACTTTCCATTCTCAATGGTTACAGAACACAATTTCTTTTCCTTTGTTGACTGTAACATATATTCAACTTCTCCGGTGCCGCTGTCTTTTTCACCAGCCGCAAAAATATGGATGCTGATGAGCCAATCTGTAACAGCTTTTATTTCTCTGCCGGGCTTTGCACTTTTTCTATACACTTTCCAGTTACCTGTAATATCAGCAAGGGTGAATGTTGTTAGCTGATGATAAACTTCTTTCCGTACAGAATCTTTACCATAAGTTTCAAAAAGAAAAACATCTTTTTTTCTTAATGTATGAATATAATCTTCCTGGTTATCAAGAATAATTTCTTCAGGAGAAACAGATACTATACTGTAAATATCCGCTGCCGCAATTAAGAAATTTCCATCTTCAATTAAAGCTTCACCTCTCATGATGTTTTTTGTGCCATCTCTGGTCTCCACTTTGTTTGGTGAAGTGAAATTCAGATAGATTGTATCGTTAATTTGAACGCCTGTATTATTTTTTGTACTTCTTTTTATTTCCTGCCAACGCCCATAAAATTGTTCAATTGAATATTTTTGAGTGTTATCTGTATTTTTTTTTGTGTAGTTGATTGGTTGTGTTCCCTGCCGTCTCACTTTTTGAGATTGCACTTTTTCTAAAAAAAAGAGGAAGGGTACAAAGAGTAGTAAACAATGTTTTATCATAAAAAAAGGTTATCCGGATTATAGGGTATATCTTAAGGCAGAAAAATACAAATTAAAAAATTCACATCAAAGCTCTTGGCCAATTAATTTATACTAAAAGCTATGTACGCTTAAAAATCCCTAGTAATAAGGAACTTGTTCTTTTCTTTCAATTTCCCATCTTCCATTAATTCAAATAAATACCAGCCGGATTTAAGAAAATTCACTTTGTCAAGAACAAGATATGTTTCTTTTATATGAGGAATTAAAAACATAAAACTGCCATCTTCTTTCAGAAATTTTACAGCATACTTCTTTGTTGCAGCATCAGGAAGTTTAATAATGGCATTGCCATCATCGCCTGTAAAAATGGTTAATGAAGGAACCCAAACCGGTTTTGGGGGTGGAGCAGGTTTTTCTTCTTTTTGTTTTTCTGAAACTGTCTTTTCTTCTTTCTGTTTTAATTTTTCATTTATAGCCGGGTTTGTTTGAGAGGAACTTGCTCTTGTTGTATCAATCAGTAACTGCCTGGATGTGGTAAATACATAATGCGAACCTTCAAACAAAATAAAGATGCGGTAGAAACCACTGTCGTTTTTTGCTGTTTTATCAACATACGAATATGATTTTACATTCGGATTAGGGAGTGTGTGAATGGTGCTGAAATTTTTTAAACTGTCTTTTGACCGTTGAATATTGATTTGTGTAACATTTTTATATCCGTTAATCCAGCTTAAAGAAATAGTGCCATCTTTTTTAATTGCAGTAAAGTTGGGCAATGTGTCTTTTTGTGCAAACAAACTGCTTGTATTGATTAGACTAAAAAATAAAAAAAATAATTTCTTCATGGTTTTAATAAATACGTAATCTAAGTATCAATTGCCGGCAAATATAGTGCCGTTCAGAAACATAACTCATCTAGTTTTAAACTGTTGTTCCCCTGCAATCCTCCTGAATGAATAACCAAAATTTTAGAATTTATTTTAAAATAATTCTGTTGTGCAAGCGTAATAACTGCCTGCATCAATTTGCCTGTATATACAATATCGGTTGGAATGCCGGTTTTATTATAAAATAAATTCATAAAATTTAATTGTTGCTGGTTATACCTTGCATATCCGTTTCCTGCAAAATCAAACAACACAATATTTTCAGCAGTTGATTTTATGTAAGCATGTTTTTGAATAAATGCTTTCTTTTCCTGTTCTCTTATTTTCAGAACAGGGATACCTATAATTGTTTGATTGGCTTTTGCTGATGCTGAAATTCCTTTAAATGTTGTGCCGGTGCCAATACAACAAAAAATGTGAGAAAACGAATCTGCATGATCAATTAAACTTAAAATTTCCTTACAACCTTCTATTCCTTCTTCATTATCTCCGCCTTCCTGAACAAAATAATAATCTTCATTTTCTTTCAGTATGTTTTCAACTGTTTTGCTTTGACTGTTATATTCATATCTGTTTACTGCAATCAATTGCATATTCATTTCTTTACACAATTGTAATGTGCCATTTATTGGTTGTTGTATTTCACCACGGATGATTCCAATTGATTTCAATCCTTTTTCATTACAGGCAAAAGCAGTTGCTGCCAAATGGTTTGAATAGGCTCCGCCCATTGTTATGATTCCTGTTTTTCCTTCAGCTATGGTTTTTTGTAAATTATATTTCAGCTTAAAGTATTTGTTGCCCGATACAACAGGGTGCAATTCATCTAATCTTGCAATTGTAAAATGAAAGGAGCTTCCATCAGCTAATTGCCAGTTAATTTCGTTCAAATTAATACGTGATAGTTTCATTTAGCTGAAGTTTTACGAAAGATTGTTTATTATCTTCGCAGCGCTCAAAAATAAATGATTACATGCAACCTACTTTATTGATTTTAGCAGCAGGAATGGCCAGTCGTTACGGAAGTATGAAACAGATGGAAGGATTTGGCCCGTCAGGAGAAACCATTATGGAATATTCAATTTACGATGCTATACGTGCCGGTTTTGGCAAAGTGGTGTTTATAATAAGAAAAGATTTTGCTGAGCAATTTCAATCAGCTTTTGAACCAAAACTCAAAGGAAGAATTGCTATTGATTATGTTTACCAGGAGCTTTCTTCTTTTACGCAGGGGTATGAGATTCCTTCAACCCGTGTAAAACCCTGGGGTACCGCTCATGCTGTACTTTGTGCAAAAGAAATGATTAAAGAACCTTTTGCAGTAATCAATGCCGATGATTTTTATGGTGCCGATGCATTTCATAAAGCCGCTGCTTTCCTTAAAAATGAAAGTAACCCTGAGCAACATGCAATCATTGGATACGATTTGTCAAAAACATTAAGTGCTAACGGAACAGTAAGCAGGGGTGTATGTGAAGTAGATGACAATCAGAATCTCATCAGTATTGTTGAGAGAACCAAAATTTATGCTGAAGGGGATAAGATTGTTTATGAAGATGCAGAAGGAAAGCATGAGGTTCCTTATCACTCCAGTGTAAGTATGAATTTCTGGTGTTTTGATGATTCAATTTTTTATTTAACCAGTAAGCTTTTCAAAAAGTTTTTAGAACAGCATGGGCATGAAGAAAAGTCTGAATTTTTTATTCCTTTAGTAGCCGATTCATATATTAAGGAAGAACTTGGAGTAATCAATGTAATTCCAACTACGTCACAATGGTTTGGAGTTACGTATAAAGAAGATGCACCGGGTGTACAGCAAAGTGTAAACAGTTTGGTTAATGCGGGTGAATACCCATCAAATCTCTGGGATTAATTTATAATCAGTCTTCCTGTTTGTACTTTACGATCAGCTTTAATAATTCTGAAATAATAAATTCCTTTCTGCAGATTGTTTGTAGAAATCTGATGCAGTTCATCTGTTAAT
>DAIOWB010000149.1:0-6883 GCA_036758725.1 Lacibacter sp. | reverse complement strand
CCCAGTTGAATGGGTTCTAATGAAAATTGACTGAGTATTTCCTGTGCTTTAATTCTGTTACCATTATAAAATACTTCACCCAATCCAATAAGTGGTAAAAACAAATGAGCAAGTGGTGCTAAATCACCGCTGGCTCCTACACTACCCTTCTCCGGTACTACGGGAATAACATTGTTTTCAATATGCCAGATGATGCGTTCAATGGTTGATAATTGCACACCGCTATACCCTTGTGCCAATGCATGCACTTTTGTTATAAGCATAAGTTTGGCAACTTCAACTGGAATGGGATCGCCAACACCTACACTATGGCTTTGCAATATTTTATATTGAAGTGTTGCAGTGTCTTCTTTTGAAATGGCCGTGTTGGCTAAAATTCCAAAGCCGGTATTGATACCGTATACAGTTTTGTTTTCTTCTACTATTTGTTGAACGTATTGATGACTGGCTTTGATTTTGCTTCTGGCATCATTGTTAAGCTGAGCTTTCAATTTACCAGAAGCAATAGCAATGGTTTTTGATGTTGTTAAAAGATCAACACCATAATTAAAGAGTTCATTCATGACAAGCATTTGGCAGCCGCAAAAATAGTGAAACCGTTCCAGTGAATGATGATTGGTTTCACTGTATCTTTCGTAAAAGAATTTTTATGAAGATGCATCGTTTAATCCTGTTTTTGATAATTACGTTGTTTATACATACAACTACACGTGCACAACAGATAAAAATATTAACATCAGAACAGAACTGTTCTATCAGGGGATTGAGTGTAGTTAATGATCAAACAGTTTGGGTAAGCGGCAGCAATGGAACAGTCGGCTTAAGTATTGATGGTGGAAATACATTTCAATGGATGACAGTAAAAGGTTATGAGAAAAGAGATTTCAGAGATATTGAAGCGTTTGATGCAAAGACTGCCATCATTATGGGCATTGATACTCCGGCCATCATTTTAAAAACAACTGATGCCGGAAAAACATGGAAGAAAGTATTTGAAGATAAACGCACAGGCATGTTTTTAGATGCCATGGAATTCTGGAATGAATTAAGTGGTATTGTTGTGGGCGATCCTGTTGATGGAAAAATATTTATAGCCAGAACTTTTGATGGTGGGAATACCTGGCGTGGTTTACCAGATGCTTATTATCCAACTGCAGAAAAAGGCGAAGCGATGTTTGCAAGCAGTGGAACCAATGTAAGAAAGCTGGCAAAAGATGAAGCTTGTTTTGTAACCGGTGGTATGCGTTCAAGACTTTTTATCAGAGATCAGAAAATTGATTTGCCCATTGTGCAGGGTAAAGAAACAACCGGTGCAAATTCAATTGCAGTATGGGATAAAAAGAATTTTACCATTGTGGGAGGCGATTTTAACAATGCAACATCAACAGAAAAAAATTGTGTTATTTCAAAAAATGCGGGTAAAAGTTTTATGGTACCGTTTACTCCGCCATCTGGTTACAGAAGTTGTGTTGAATACATCTCAAAAAAAGTAATTATTACCTGTGGCATTTCGGGTGTTGATATAAGTGATGACGGAGGAATGAACTGGAGAAAACTTTCTGCTGAAGGATTTCATGTAGTACGTAAAGCAATAAAAGGGAAAGCTGTTTTTTTAGCAGGAAGTAAAGGAAGAATTGCCCGGCTTCTTTATTAATCTGTTTCTACTCTTTGTTTAAATAAAAAAGCGAAGCTTGTGGCTTCGCTGTTTTTGTTTTGAGGAAAATCTTAAATTGTATAAGACTCTCTTTAGGTTAATTAACAGTGTAATTTTCTAATCATTCATTTCATTTAATTGTTAATTGGTTTTTTTAAGTTAAAGGATCTTGTTTGTTTTTTCATTGATAATGGATACGATGTTTTTCTAATTAGGCTTTTGTTTTTTCATTGATAATGGATACTGTTGTTTTCAATTTTGGGTTTTTGTTTTTTCATCGATAATGGATACGTTGGTTTTCATTTAGGGTTTTGTGATTTTCATATATCAGCAATTTTTTTTCATCGGCAAAACATGTTTTAGGTTAATAATTGATTTTCATATGTACGGATTATACGGGCTCTGATTAATGCAGGATGATGTATCCTGGCATAGTTGTACTTCTGTTGTTTGTTGAAATACTGTTTAAATACAAAAAAGAAAATTGTGCAATGAGAAATTGCTTTAGTAAAAATCTCCGTAAAACTTTGTGTAAGTTCCGTTAATATAATTAACAGATAAGAATGAAGTAAAATGAATTTACTTTTCATAAGAGGTACGGTTGATTCTTTAATTAGTTTTCTTTAAGGGTTGCTTTTATCAAAATGTTTAATCAATCATCAAAAAGCGATACAAATATAAAACAGAATATCTGAAACTAACAACAGTTCACTACGAGTTTTTAATTATTACAACTTAAATCATTGATTTACACTAAAAAACACATGCATTAAATTAAAAAAAGAGGATTTCTACGTTTGGCAATACGCTTATCATATTTGAATTCACTCGTATTAATCCTATTAAAAAAGGTTCTGCTGCGCCCAACAGAACCTTTAATGGTTTTCACACAGGAACGAAATATGTACTTCTTATTTGTGTAAAGTGATTGTAGCCAGTTTCACTTCCCGATCACTGATATTGATGTTTTTAATAGTTGTATCACGGTACCCATTAGCTGTGGCGTTAATTACAAGATCAATAGTTGTTGCTTTAATTCCTCTTATTTTGAATTCACCATCATCTTCATCAGGTATAGCAATAAGTGTTTGACCACCTGAAACCACTGAGACAATAGCCTTTGCTTCACCCGGTAAAATTCTACCTTCAATTCGTCCGTCATGATCATCATCAAAGGTTCTGATCTTTGGTATCAGTTCAAACTGATTATTATTTATTCTGATGATGGATCCACTAGCATCAAAATCAATATTGATTTTAAATTCACGTGGATTTATTTGCCGGATATCATCAATATCAATAATGACTTCCGGCTTTTTTAATGTGAGAGGATAAATTACTGAATCAACCATTACACTATTCCGGTTGCCCAATGTAATGCGGATTTTTTTAATTTCTCCTGTAGTAATAAAACCTTGTGCCATCAGCGTATCAACTCCGTTCCTGAAGTTTAACAGGTTATAAATACCTTGCCTGATAGATAATGTTTCCCAAAACTCCCTTTCAATACCTGCGCTATCCACTTCAATTTTTACTTCTACTTTCTGTATATCAATATTTACAGCCTGGAAATTCACCGGGTTATCAGTTAAATAGATGCTCACTTTTTGTTTACCGGATGCACCTGAATTTTCTTTTTTACAACCCAATAATAACAACATTACAAGCGCTGTAATGGGTATTACAATTTTTAAAATCGTTTTCATATACTTTGTTTTTTGTTTAGATAATTGAATCATAAAACAAAAGTAAAAGCAAGGCTTACGAAGAAAAAGTGAATAAGACTGAATAGGGATGATTGCAGGCTGAACAGGAAGAAACCTGAATTGTTTACTTTATTTTTTAACTCAGTTTGATGTTACCTTTTGAACATAAAATAAACTGCACCGAGCAACAAGACAAAGCTGATGATATAACGGTAATGAAAAGGTTCTTTCAAATAAAATATAGCAAACACAGAAAATATTACCAATGTAATTACTTCTTGTACCATCTTTAAATGAAATGCATTAAATCCACCCTGATAACCAATACGGTTGGCAGGCACCATAAAACAGTATTCAACAAAAGCAATCAACCAGCTAACAATGATTGCTTTCCATAACGGTACATTCTGATGACGGAGATGACCATACCATGCAATGGTCATAAAAATATTAGAGAAAACTAACAGAAGAATTGTGCGGAACATAAACAGTTAATTATCGGATCGTTTACCTGCAAGTAAATACAGAACAGCCATACGAACTGCTACTCCATTTTCAACCTGTTGCAGAATAATGGACTGCTTACTGTCAGCAATATCGCTATCCAATTCAACACCCCTGTTTATTGGACCGGGATGCATAATCACAATTTCTTTTTGCACTGAATCGAGCAATTTTCTGCTGATACCAAATGCCAGGTTATATTCTCTGAGTGATGAGAATAAAGGTTGGTTCTGCCGCTCTAACTGAATACGCAACACATTGGCAACATCGCACCACTTTAATGCTTCTTCAACACTATAAGTTACATTCACATCAAATGCTTCCTGCAAATATTTTGGGATAAGTGTAGGTGGCCCGGCAACTGTTACTTCGGCCCCCATCTTTTTCAACAGATAAATATTACTGAGTGCAACACGGCTGTGCATAATGTCGCCGAGAATAGCTATTTTTTTCCCTTGCAGGCTACCTAATTTTTCTCTTATTGAAAATGCATCTAATAATGCCTGTGTGGGATGTTCATTAATTCCATCACCGGCATTAATGATTGCAGCAGGAATATGTTTAGCAAGAAAATGAGGTGCCCCACTTGCACTGTGCCGCATTACAACCATATCCACTTTCATACTGAGTATATTATTTACCGTATCAAGCAACGTTTCGCCTTTTGCTGCTGATGATCCTGAAATGGAAAAATTGACGGTATCGGCACTTAATCTTTTCTCAGCCAGTTCAAATGAAATTCTTGTTCGGGTTGAATTTTCGTAAAACAGATTTACAATAGTTACATCACGTAAAGAAGGGACTTTTTTAATGGGACGTTGTAAAACTTCTTTGAATTGCGAAGCTGTATCAAGAATGAGTTGAATATCGTTTACTGTTAAATCTTTAATGCCAAGTAAATGACGAGTGGATAGTTGCATTAAAGGTCAAAACTAAGGCGGAAAAACCAAATTCCAAAATCCAAAAAAAAGACATGAATTTAAAGTATAGTTATTTGGTCAATTTGATCAAAATTGCTGAGAATATTTTACGCAACTGCTCAGCTTCATCAATCAATCTTATACATTCTTTTTCCAGATCAATCTTTTCATTTTCAATGTAAACAAGTCTTAGCCATCTAACAGATTCCTTTGCCTCTTTCCTGGAGATTCGGATACGCATACGTAAATCAGCTGGTCCAAGGTTTTCATTCGCTTCAATATAATTTGCACCTACTGATCCACTTGAACGAACCAGCTGCTTTATATCCTCAAGGTTAATTGTATCCCACTTCAATTTTCGGCAGAACAAACGTATATCACGGGCAAAAACAAATGTTCGCTCTTCTAAAGCTTCTGACATAGTAGTGTTTTAAATAATTTAGCCAGTATTTACCAAAAAATTTTATTTATTGAATTCAGTGAAAGTTCATGGCTTTGGATTTTGGGCTTTGGATTTTGAGTTTTGGATTCTAATGTAGCACCACTTCAGGCTTTTGCCAGTCTACCGTTACTTTTTGTGATAAAATTGAATCAATTGCTTTTCCTGAATAGTCAGGCTGTATAGGCAGCTGACGATTAAAGCGCCTGTCGATTAACACACAAAGTTCCACTTTTGCCGGACGCCCAAAATCAATTAATGCATCCATGGCAGCTCTGATGGTGCGTCCTGTATACAACACATCATCTATTAAAATCACCTTTTTATTTTCAATGGGGAAACTGATTTCAGTTTGATTGGCAACATGCAATTCTTTACGGGCATCGTCTCTGTAAAAAGTAATATCCAGTTTACCATATTCAATTTTCAGTTGAGGATAAGATGCTTTAACGGCTTCCACAATTTTTTCTGCCAGGTATATCCCTCTTGGCTGCAGTCCTATTATTACTGTATTTGAAAACGGGTAGTGATTTTCTATCAGCTGATGGCTCAATCGCTGAATAGTTAACTCAAGTTGTTCGCTGGAAAGAATTGATTTCACCCTTTTAATTTTTTATAAAAATAACCACTTCAAACTAATTTGTTTAAATTGGTTTTACATGAGTTTGCTGAATAAGATATCCCGGTTCATTCTTTTCATGCTTCAGTTAATATTTGACATAATTGTCATTTATTTTCTGCTAACACTCATTGGATGTTTCTGGCCCAGGAATAAAAATGAAGTTCTATTAAAAGAAGGTATTCCACTCATTATTTATGGAGATGGGTTTCATACTGAACTATACCTGCCTGTAAAAGATTCATTAGGGCTTATGAACTGGATGGATTGGTTTGATGACAGTACCATCCGTGAAAAACATGCAGGAACTAAACTCATCAATTTTGCATGGGCCGAAGCCGACTGGACTTTAGCAGGTGTAAATAAAGAACCCAAAGGATTTATAACTACTGCTAAAATATTTCTCTGGCCATTTAACAAAAGTGTGATGCATGTGCAATGGATGGATGAAGTTTGGTCAATAAAAAATCCAACTACTATTCATCGCTACTTATCAATTCAGCAATATCAGCAACTTGTTTCTTTTTTAAAAACAAGTTTTATAATGAAAAACGGAAAACCTGTTATCAGATCGTATAAAGGTTATTATGGATTTGATTATATGTTTTTCTCAACAAAAACTTACAACTCGTTCAACACTTGTAACCAGTTTACCAGTGATGCACTCAATGCATGTGGCATACGTAATGCAACATTTTCACCTTTTGGATGGGGGTTGTTTTATCAAACAAAAGCGGCCTCACCCTCCATCTCCCTCTCCAAAGGAGAGGGAGCGGCGCATTGAAACAAATCCAATCTTTTTATCATTCCACATCAGCAATTAATTATTTTTCATCAATAAAAAAAGACTGCAAAACAAATTGCAGTCTTAATAAATATTTTATAAAGTTCATCATGAAAAGGCACTTTTTCAACATGATCAAATTTTAATTCATGTTTAGAAAAGCAGGGGCTGTGCTATGATGGTCCCGCATTTGGCGGGATCGGAAGGGGGCCGTTTTTTATTCCTCCCCTAAAAACGTATAGCGATAATCAGTCGGT
>DAIOWB010000148.1:4843-6884 GCA_036758725.1 Lacibacter sp. | reverse complement strand
TGGATTTATCATTGCACTTAACTAAAACTATAAGCCATGCAAAAATTTTTCACGCTTTGCTTTTTATCAATTCTATCTTTTTCTGCAAATGCACAGTTTCAAAAAGGAAATAAAGTTTTGGGTTTTGGTTTAAACTTTCAAACAAATTCTGTTGATGTAAATTCAACTACAATACCTCAAAAAAATAAAAATAACTGGTTTAATGCATCAGTTGAACTTGGTTTTGCAAAAAATGAAAACAGGTTTAGCGGATTTTATTTGAACTCTGGATACGGAGTTTCAAAACAGGAATACCCCAGTCAACCAACCAGCAACTTCAAAAGTGATAATTTTAATGTTGGCGCTGGTTATTTTACCAGGTGCTATAAATCTCTTGGAAAAAATTTCTTTGTTTTTGGTGAAGGCAGAGCCGGACTCAATTATTCTCAACAAAACAATAAAACAAACACCAGTAATTCAAATCCTAAACAATTTGGAGTGAATGCCGGTCTTTATCCTGGTTTGGCTTACAAATGGAATCATCGTTTTTTACTGGAACTACGTTTTGCTGATTTTGTAAGTGTTGGATATTCACAGGGAACAGTTACTTCATCAAACAATAAAAAAGATATTCAACGTAATTTTTCATTGGGTACAAGCCTCGGCCTTGGTTATTTAAATAACATTGGTATTGGAACCAAATGGATTTTAAAATAATATTTAATTAAGACTCCTGTAACTGAAGAGGCAAATCCCCTACCTCTTTTTTTATTTTATTGTTCATGATATAAAACCAGAGTGGAGGAACATGAGCAAGAATAATCATACCGGGATAGCCTGTTGGCATTTGAGGTGATTGATCATGATGTCGTAATAGTTGATACTTGCGGCTTGCAAGGTAATGATGATCACTGTGGCGACTAAGTTCAAACAACATTAAACGCCCAACAATATGATCGCTATTCCAGCTATGATGTGGCATTGTTCTTTCATAACTTCCTTCTTCTTTTTGTTTACGGCTTAAGCCATAATGTTCAATATAATTAACACTCTCCAATAATAAAATTCCAAAAAAGGCGGCTAACAGATAAAAGAGGGAAACAGTTAAACCAAATACGAAAAAGATAAGTAACACAAAAAGCAATTGAATGATTTGTGCCTGCAACATTTCATTTTTTAAGCTCAATACGGGTTGTTGCTTTTTTTTCATTTCATCATTTGCAATTTTCCAGGCGCTGATATAACTATAAATGATGGTTCTTGGATAGAATGCAAAAACGCTTTCATTATACCTGGCGCTTGAAGGATCATGAGGAGTTGCTACATTCTTATGATGGCCCTTGTTGTGTTCAATAAAAAAATGAATGTATTGTGATGTGAGCAATAAAGCCTTGGCAAGAAATTGTTCCGATTTATTCACTCTGTGCCCCAGTTCATGAGCAACATTAATTCCAAATACACCGCAAAGTAAACCCATGCTTAATATTCGACCAGTAATATCAAGCCAGTTTAGTCCTGTTTGTTGAAATGAAAACAAAAAGATAAATAGAAAAAAATATTGAAGAGGTACTATGAGATAAAGAATAAAATCATACCGTTTATCTGCTTTTTCTACTTCTTCTTCAGCTGCAGAAAAATTCACCGGATTTGCTTTCATTAGAAGTTCAACAAGCGGAATAAAACCAAATGCATAAATTACTGGCAGAAATGTAAACCATCCTGTCTTATTAAATGAAAGCCATGCGGCAAGAAAAATGATGAATGGGCTCAGGTATTTATAAGGGCGAATGCTCATGAAATAAAGTTAACAAATTCTCCAATGAAAAATTTAAAGTAAGAAACCTCACAGGTTTAAGATTGTTTTATTTATAAGTTCACTTTGTTAAAAACCTGTGAGGTTTATGAGGATTTAAAAGAAAACAGCGATAGTTTCGTTACTCATTAAACGAATTGCAGAATAACGAGTCCTAACAGCTTAAAATGATTACATGCCCGTATCGATCCAGTTAAAAAATCAACATTTATTATGGCGTGCAGGTTTTGGAACTGCAGTAGAACAATG
>DAIOWB010000148.1:0-4743 GCA_036758725.1 Lacibacter sp. | reverse complement strand
TAAAAAATCAACATTTATTATGGCGTGCAGGTTTTGGAACTGCAGTAGAACAATGGACTGATGTTACACAGGTTAAACCAAATAAACTGTTTGATGCCCTGGTAAAAGCTTCTGCTAAAGAACCGATGCCTCTGAAGGTGGCAGATAATTTTGTTGAAGGCTTAATGAATGGTATTGATGGGATAAGAAGAGCAGAAATGACCAAAGACGAAAGACAACAATTGCAGAAAAAATCAAGAGAAGAAATCAGAAATCTCAATCTTGAATGGCTGGATGAAATGGTAAACAGCAAACAACAGTTGCGTGAAAAACTCGCCTTCTTCTGGCATGGACATTTTGCCTGCCGTAATCTGAATGCTTTATATCAGCAGGATTTAATTAACATCATCCGTAAACATGCATTAGGCAATTTTGGAACGATGCTTAAAGAAGTTAGCCGGAGTGCAGCCATGCTTGCTTTCCTCAATAATCAGCAAAACAGAAAACAAAAACCAAACGAAAATTTTGCCCGTGAAGTAATGGAGTTGTTTACCATGGGCAGGGGTAACTATACAGAAAAAGATATTAAAGAAGCAGCCCGTGCTTTTACCGGCTGGCAATTTAAACTCAATGGTGAATTTATTTTCCGTGAAAATTTACATGATGAAGGTTTGAAAACGGTTTTAGGTAAAACAGGCAATTTTGATGGCGATGATGTACTTGATATTTTATTGCAGCAAAAGCAAACGGCCATTTATATCACAACAAAGCTTTATCGTTTTTTTGTGAATGAAGAACAGGATAAAGAAAAAATAAATTGGCTGGCCGATCGGTTTTACAAGTCCGGTTATGATATATCAGCATTCATGAAAGATGTATTTACCAGTGATTGGTTTTATGATGAGAAGAATATAGGCACAAGAATTAAATCACCTGTTGAATTACTGGTGGGCATTCGTCGTACACTGCCCATGCAAATAGAAAATGAAGAAGCCCAATTATATCTGCAAAAAATTCTGGGACAGATTTTATTTTATCCACCCAATGTTGCCGGTTGGCCCGGTGGTTTAAACTGGATTGACAGTTCTTCACTCATGTTTCGTTTACGCATTCCACAACTCATCGCATTTAAAGAAGCAGTTCAACTTAAAGCAAAATCTGATGATGACCAGGAGATGGGTCGTATGCAGGGAGGAAATAAAATGGGCGGAAGAGTTTTGCAAACAACAATCAATTGGGAACCGGGAATGAAGCAACTGGGAAAAACAGCAAGAGAAAATTTATTGACAACCATTTCTTCATTGCTATGGCAAACAGATTCAAAAAGATTGAATAAAACAATGATTGAGAAGTTTATTGATGCTTCAAACAGAGAACGATACATTCAAACTTCCATTATTCAATTAATGTGTACACCGGAATATCAAATGTGCTAAATAAGAAATACAAAGTACGAAGTACGAATGATGTACTTCGTACTTCTTACCTCGTACTTTAATTTATGTAAGATGATTATTAAACGAAAAAATTTTATTCAACTTGGTTCTCTTGCAACAGCCTCTCTTTTAATGCCTGAATTTTTAAAAGCATTTGAAAAAGGAACACTTGTACCACCGGGAAATAAAGTAACTGTAATTATTCAACTGAGTGGTGGTAATGATGGATTAAATACTGTAATCCCTTACAGAAATGATTTGTATTACAGAAACAGACCGAAATTAGGAATACAACGCAGCTCGTCATTGGCACTCACTGATGAAGCAGGATTGCATCCGTCACTTACTGCATTTAAAGAATTATATGATGAAGGAAGTATGGGCATCTTCAACAATGTTGGTTATCCCAATCCCGATAAAAGTCATTTCCGCAGCATGGACATTTGGCAAACAGCCAGCAACAGTAATGAATACTGGAATACAGGTTGGGTTGGAAGGTATTTAGATGCACAATGTAAAGGATGTGACAAACCAACTCAAGCTCTGGAAATAGATGATGTATTGAGTCTTGCTTTAAAAGGTGAAAACATAAAAGGACTTGCTTTGGAAGACCCACGCAGATTATACAATACCAGCCAGGAAAAGTATTTTAAAGAATTATTAGCACAACATCAGCAAGCTGCACACGAACAACCGGTTGAATATTTATATAAAACAATGGCAGAAACAATTTCAAGTGCTGATTATATTTTTAAACAAAGCAGGCATAGGCCATCTTCAGAAACCTATCCTGATACAGATCTTGGAAAAGGATTAAAAACAATTGCTTCACTCATCTTCAGCGAAATCAATACCAAAGTGTATTACATTTCTTTAGGAAGTTTTGATACACATATTAACCAGGATGCACAGCAGAAAAGATTGTTTACTGATTTGAATGTGGCAGTAAAAGCATTTGTGAAAGATTTAAAATTAAACAACCGGTTTAATGATGTGTTGTTATTTACTTTTTCTGAATTTGGAAGAAGAGTAGCACAAAATGCAAGTGGCGGTACCGATCATGGAAAGGCAAATAATATGTTTTTTATAGGAGGTGGATTAAAGAAAAAAGGTTTGTATAACCCTTTGCCCGATTTAAATAATCTTGATGATGGCGATTTAAAATATCAACTTGATTTCAGACAGGTTTATGCTACAGTATTAAACAATTGGTTAGGAGCAGATGCCAATCAAATTTTAAAACAATCAATGAATACACTTGATTTTATATGATTGATTAGAGCAATTTTTAATTTCTTCCTGCAACTCAAAATGCCGTAAAATTACCATCTTAATAGTAGGTGAAAACCACTATAGGATAATCCGATCAGGTACTTTACATTTGTTCTATCCAATATTTAAAAAACCAAATCCTTTATCCAGCAATGGAAATATCCTTTTTCTACCGCAAGCAAAGACAGCATGCGTTCAGCATTGAATCCATATTTGATAATGTTGTAAAACAAGTTTACAGCAGTTCAGCATTCAAGCCTGTCAAAAAAGAACTCCCATCAATTCGTAATGTGTTTTTAAATGTGTTTAAAGCATATAAAAACCAGAATGAAATCAATCACATTACCGGTGATATTCATTATGTATCATTAGGAATGAAGAAAAGAAATACCATCTTAACTATACATGATTGCGTATTTCTTACCAAGTACACAAAACGGGATTTGAAATACTGGTTGTTTAAATTTTTCTGGTATAAACTTCCTGTTCTCCGTGCAAAAACAATTACAGTAATCAGTGAAAAAACGAAAAGGGAATTAATTGCTTTAACAGGTGTAAAAGCAGAAAAGATAAAAGTGATTCCTAATTTTTATGATCCCCGGTTTCAATATGCACCACGCATTTTTAATTCAACAAAGCCACGTATCCTGCAAATAGGAACAAAAGAAAATAAAAATATTCTGAACCTTGCCCAGGCATTAAAAGGCATTCATTGTGAATTGATCATTATTGGTAATCTTGATTCTGCCTGTGAATCATTATTAATAGAAAACCAAATTAATTACAAAGTATATTCTAATCTTTCATTTGAAGCTTTGAAAGAACAATATGAACTTTGTGATATGGTTGTTTTTGCTTCTACCTATGAAGGATTTGGTCTTCCGATTCTTGAATCATGGGCTGTTGGCCGTCCGTTAATTACCAGTCGTATTTCTCCAATGAATGAAATTGCAGAAGATGCAGCATGTAAAGTAAATCCTTATAACAATCTTGATATTCGCCGTGGCATTTTAAATGTAATTGAGAATGCAGAATACCGCAACACGTTGGTACAAAATGGCCGTGAACTAGTTAAAGAGTACAGCATTGAAAAGATTACAAATAAGTACAAAGAAATTTATCAGGAAATTGCTTCGCAACCTGTTATTGAAAATGATGTGGTAAAATCATTAAGAAAAGTTGCCGCTTCATTTTATTCATTCTAACGTTTACTAACCCTTACAATAACTTCTATTCACAAAAAAGCCTCTGTTAACAGAGGCTTTCTTTATTAATTAAGGATGAAGTCTTTATTCTTCTTTTTCCAGTACTTCTGATTTTTTAATACCTATTCTGTATAACACATAACCCATCAATGCAAAGAATGCAACTCCCAGAAAGAAATATCCATTAACAGAAAGAACATTGTTTAAGCCATGTTCAAGGTTTATGCTTTTTAAAAAGTTTTGTGTTGCATCGGGTGCCGATAAAAATGCAATCAAAACACCTGCTAATGCACCTCCCGCTACAAGGCCTGTGGCAAACAGATTCCCTTTTCCTAAATCTTCTTCTTCAGCATTAACTATATCTCCTCTTTTCTTCTTTTTCATATCAACCAAACCACGAATAGCTCCTCCTAAAAAGATAGGGAGTGTTGTTGAAAGAGGTAAGTATAAACCTACAGCAAAACTCAACGATTTAATTCCGCATAATTCCATGGTTATTGCAATGGCAACACCCACTAGTACAAATTGCCAATCGAGATTAAAAGAGAGGATGCCTTTAATTAATGTTGCCATCAATGTTCCCTGTGGTGCAGGAAATTTATCTGTACCAATAGCATGTGTAATTCCTTGTGTAATCATTTCAGCAGTCGGCCTGTCTAAGATTTTAATGGTGGCGCCAATGGCTATTGAAGAGACTATTGCTCCAATAAACAAAGCTATCTGCTGATACTTTGGCGTGGCACCAACAATATAACCTGTTTTAAGATCCTGTGATGTTGCTCCGGCATTGGCCGCTGCTATACAAATCATACCACCAACAACTAATGCCATTGGTTCATATACTTTACCTG
>DAIOWB010000147.1:0-6906 GCA_036758725.1 Lacibacter sp. | reverse complement strand
GAGAAACTGGCTGATCTTGGTGAATACTGGGAACAAACAACTGGCTCTCCTATTCCCTTAGGTGGTATTGTTGCACATCAAAGACTTGATGAACAAACAAGAAATGCTGTTGATCGCTTAATCCGTAAAAGCCTTGAATATGCTTTTGAACATTATCCTGTATTAACCGATTATGTTAAACAACATGCACAGGAAATGAGTGAAGAAGTAATGCGTAAGCATATTGATTTATATGTAAATAATTACTCTCTTGATTTAGGTGATAAAGGAATGAAAGCTGTTGAGCAGCTGTTAAATGTTTTCCAAAATATGCAGAAGGTTAATGGTTAGTAAAACGGACTGTTATTTTTGATTTATCAACTGCTTATTATGAAAAAAATCTTATCAATTATTATTCTGCTTGCATTTTTCTTAAATACACAGGCACAAAACTCATCTAAACAAAGATTGAAAGTATATATTGATTGTAATAATACTTATTGCGATGAAACATTTATTAAAACAGAAATTAATATTGTTGATTTTATTATTGACAGGGTTGCAGCAGATGTTCATGTATTAGTTACTAACCAGGAATTGGGAAATGGTGGCAAACAGTACCAATTAATTTTTTATGGGTTAAACCGATTTAATAAAATTACAGATACGCTGCACTATGAAGTACTTGAAATGGCCACTGATGTTGAAAAAAGAGAAAAACTTGTAAAATATTTACAAATAGGATTAGCTCCTTTTATTGCAAAATCAGGTTTTGCCAATGATTTAACCATCAACACAAAAGCAAAAATTGATACTTCGGGTAAATCCAACAAAACAAACCAGAGCACAAAAGACAAATGGAATTACTGGGTGTTTCGTGCCGGTGCCGATGGTAATTTCAGTGCAGATCAGAATTATAAATCACAGCGATTTGGCAGCAGGTTTTCAGCAAACAGAGTTACCAATGAATTAAAAGTATCATTTAGTGTAAGTGCAAATGCCAACAGGAATATTTTTAATACAGGTACTGAAAAAATTACTGTAAAAAATCATTCATATAATTTTTCTCATTTGCTTGCTAAAAGCATTAATCAACATTGGACCATCGGTTATGAAGCAAATGCATTTCAAAGTACATTCTCAAACATTAAATCACAATATTCTGTAAGTCCCGGCATTGAGTTTAATGTGTTTCCTTATACCAGTGTTAATTCAAAACTGCTTACATTTCGTTATGGGTTAGATATTAGGCAGAATCAATATTTTGATACTACGATTTATGCTAAAACAAGAGAGACACTCCCCGGGCAATTATTATCAATCGGGCTTTCTTTAAATCAAAAATGGGGAAGCATTTCAACAGGTGCTTCGTATCATAGTTATTTCACAAATCTTAAGTATTATAACATTTCATTCAACACATTTGTAGATGTTCGTTTAACCGGGAATCTTTCGTTTAATTTATATGCATTCCCTTCAATTGTAAGAGATCAGGTGTATTTACCAAAAGGAAATGCCAGTATAGATGATGTTTTAATCAGGCGCAGGCAATTGCAAAGCAATTTTAATTTTTATGTTGGCTTTGGAGTTACCTACAGGTTTGGAAGTATTCTCAACAACTTTGTTAACCCAAGGTTTAATTCAAATGAAGGAGGCTTCTTTTTTAATTAATTATTTCTTCAACGCTTTACTATAAACTTCCAAGCAACGTGTTCTTGCAAATACATGATCAACGATGGGCTGAGGATAATTAAATTCTTCAAACTCAGGAACCCATTTGCGGATATATTTTAATTCCGGATCAAATTTTTGTGTTTGCAAATAGGGATTAAAAATGCGGAAATAAGGTGCAGCATCGCAGCCGCTTCCTGCAGCCCATTGCCAGCCACCATTGTTTGCAGCTAAATCAAAGTCTAATAATTTCTGTGCAAAATAAGCTTCGCCCCAGCGCCAGTCAATCAACAAATGTTTGGTTAAGAAAGAGGCAACAATCATACGTACCCGGTTATGCATAAAACCTGTAGCATTTAACTCTCTCATTCCTGCATCTACAATGGGATAACCCGTTTGTCCATTGCACCAGTTTTCAAAATCCTGTTCATTGTGCCGCCATTCAATAAAATCATAATCATGTTTAAATGCTTTCCCTGTACCAACCTGTGGAAAATGCCAGAGAATCATATGATAAAAATCACGCCATATCAATTCATTCAAAAATGTTTCATTTAAATCTTTTACATGTGTTGCCAGTTCACGAATGCTGATGGTTCCAAAACGAAGATGCACACTTAACCTGCTTGTGCCTTCAATTGATGGAATATCCCGTTGCTCTTTATATTTCTTTATGATTTCATCTTTAACTGTATGAGATGGAAATGGTAATCCTGATTTAATAAATCCCATTTCTTCCAGTGGTGGAATGGTTTCTGGTGGTTGCTGATAAAAATGATTGAAATATTTTTCTGTTGGAAAGCTTTTTAAAAATGATTCATCCAATTTAGCTTTCCACTTTTTACTATAGGGAGTAAATACTGTATAAGGTTTGCCATCATCTTTCAACACTTCCTCTTTTTCAAAAATTACCTGGTCTTTATAAGTGTGAAATGCAATGCCAGCTTCATTTAATTGTTTTTGAATAGCAGCATCTCTTTCTTTTGCATAGGGTTCATAATCATGATTGGTAAATACAGATTGTATCTCATATTTTTCAGCAAGCATGTTAAATATTTCAGGAGGAAAGCCACAATATACTTCCATGCTACTGCCCAATGCTATCAATTGCTTTTGCATTTCTTCAATAGCATGATGAATAAATTCTACACGTCTGTCTTTTTTATCTTCCAATAAATCAAGAATTGCCCGGTCAAAAATAAAAACAGGAACAACAGGCATTTCACTTTTTAATGCATGATATAATGCAGCATTATCATGCAAACGCAGATCTCTCCTGAACCAGCAAATAGTTACTTTTTGTTTGGCCATAGCTGTATAACGTGTAGTAATGAAAAATGTTTAAATAAATAAAGGGGCTATCAGTTTCTGAAACAAACCCGTTGACAGCTTATTTGCATACGTTTTATTGCCAAATTGTTTTACCCATCTGATACCGTACATCGCATTAGTAAGAAAAACTTCATCAGCTTTCAATAACTCATCAATAGAATAAGAACCTTCTTCCGTTTTCATTCCTTGCTTATTCATTTGTTCCAATAAAAATTTCCGCATTACGCCATTTACACAACCTTCTTTTAAGTGAGGTGTATGAATGGTATTATTCAAAACAAAAAAGAGATTGGCAATAGTTGTATCACAAATGCGGTTATGCTGATTTAATACAATTGCTTCATTCCATTTCTGATGCCTGGCAAACTGTGCCGCCATGGCATAAACCAGGTAACTGTTATTTTTCAGATTAGAAAATACATCACTGGATTTCCAACCATCAGTAAATACGCCAATATCCAATCCATTTTCATTCATTGTGAAAATTTTATTTTCCAAAGGCCAGCATTGAATGAGATAATTAAATGAAGTTGAAGGTGTTTCCCATACACCACCCTCTCCTTTAAATATGGTTATCCGCACACGGGCAGCATCATGGCACTTATTCTTGTTTGCCAATGCTGTTACTTCGCTCTTTAAAAATTCACTGTTGAAATGTGGCGGAAAAGAAAAGTATAATAATGGAATTGATTGCTCAAGCCGTTGCCAATGCAAATTCCATAAGGGCATTTCAGATTGATGCAAACGGATAGTTTCAAATAAACCTTCTCCATACCTGAATGCCCGGTTGTCAGGATGAATCAGTGTTTCATTACTTTTTCTCACTTTCCCATTTAAATTACAAAATTGATCCATTGGCTGAGTTATAAAACGAAAGTATAAAAAATAAGGCGACACTTTTAAAAGTATCGCCTTTGCAGTTGGTTTGGGTTAAGAGGTTTATCCTTCAATAATATTATGTTTCACTGCATATAAAATTAATCCTGCAGTGGAACGTGCTCCTATTTTTGATTTGAGTTTATCTCGAATGGCTTCTACCGTTCTTGGGCTTAAATCAACAATATCAGCTATTTCCTTTGTGCTTTTTTCTTCGCACATTAATTTTAATATTAAAATTTCCTTGTCATTCAGTTTCACTTCATGCCCGGCTAATGAATCCTGGGTACGTTTTGTTTTTAACCCATCAATCAAAGCTTTGTTGGTAAGTGTATTAAAGAAGTATTCCTGCTCATGAACCGTTTTAATGGCTTCATAAATTACTTCACTGTCAGAGTTTTTGGTGAGATAAGAATTGGCACCTAATTCCATCAACCGTGTAATCATGGTATGTTCATCATGCATGGTAAGCATAATGATTTTGATGTCGGGATACAAACGCTTTACTTCAGGCAACGTAGTAATACCATCCATAATGGGCATTTGAATATCAAGTAAAATCACATCGGGTTGAATTGATTTTAACATATTCAGCAAATGCATTCCATTGTCGGCTTCAAAAATTACCTGGATATCTTTCTTCATGCTCAGTGCATTCTTAACACCTGCACGATAAAGTACGTGATCGTCTGTGATGGCTAATTTGATGGTTTCTGTGGAAATTTCGTTCGGTTTAACGGTTTTCATTTCATACATAGGATAAGGGTTAAAAAAGTAACATATTTATTATACTATGCAAATTGGTGAATAATTCTCAAAAAATACAGGGTAGAATCACTGAATAAAATGAATGCGGAAAATACGGGTTGGTAAATCCTTTAATAATTTCTATTGATTTTTTATTCCACCAACCTGTTCCTCATACCATAAACAATTAAACCGGCAATGGTTTTGGCGCCCACTTTGTTTTTCATATTCTGGCGTATGGTTTCAATGGTACGTGGACTAAGAAAAACTTCTTTCGAAATTTCTTCTGTGGTTTTATCTTCTGTAAGCAATTTTAAAATCTGCAGTTCTTTTTCTGAAAACTTTACGGAATTAGGATAGAAATTCTTAATAGTACGTTTATGATTCAATTTCAGTAAAACCGCCTGGTTTACCAGGTCGTTGAAATAAAAGTCTTCATTCATACAGGTGAGGATGGCTTCGTATATTTCGTTAGGGTCGGTTGTTTTGGTAAGGTAGGCATTGGCACCCATTTCCATCATCTTTGTTACCATTTGCTCATCATCATACATACTTAATACCACAATTTTTACTTCGTGGTGCTCCTGTTTAATTACCTGCAGGGCATTAATGCCATCCAGTTCGGGCATGCGTATATCCATTAATAATATATCGGGCTTTTTAATGGTAAGCTTGTGGAGCATTTCTTTACCATCTTCGGCCTCCCAGAGTAATTTTAAATGAGGCCTTCCTCCAAGAGCCATCTTAATTCCATCACGGAAAATTTTGTGGTCGTCGGCAATAGCAAATTTAATTTGTGAGTCAGTAGACATTGGAAGCGGTTTTAGCGGGTCAATGCAAATTAAGCTACTGGAACCACTTATCAAAAAAAACTAAAAGGGTGGCAGAAAGTCTTAACCTGCTGAAATTCAATACTTCATTAATATGACCAATTGTTTTTCTAAAAATAGACTGGCAAAGTATGTTACAAGTTGCTCTTATATTAAGAATAAGTTCCGATTTAAAAAAATTACCAAAAGAAGTATAATACCAAAAATTTTGCATGAACTGTTGATATTTGCCATTAACTAAAAAAATGTTTTATATTTATATACCAGAAGAGTAAAGGAAACAACACAAAATCATTACTAGGTGTTTCCACTTATGCACATTTTTTACACATCGGACTCTTACTTGCGACTTTCCCAAAATTTTTATCGTTAAATTACCTCTGCTTGCATAGTAAATTTACCAATTATTATTCGTATAATTGCGTAAGTATTTAAACTAAGTAATTTTTCAAAGCTATATAACCACTTGATAAAAAGTTAGTTAACTGCTTTATTAACATCGTTTCAGAAAATTACCCATTGTTCAGTACGTGAAGAATTAGAAAATTACTCCTTCAAACAACTCTAAAACCTACAACTATGCAACAACAATTACTTCAAAAACCGCAAATTGAAACTATCGGCAAGCACATTGGCTACGAAGCTGGTGAAGAGATGGTTAAAAGGTTTTTCGACAAACATCCGGACCAACAATATGGTAATATCGTAGGTCGTGAAATTATTGAGAAAATCCTTGCTCAACCAAATTGTGCTGGTATATCATTATTACCTGCTTACAACGATGCTGGAAACCGCCAAACTGTTTTAGTTGGTATTGATAATACTGGGAAACCAATTTTACAATACAATGTAGTAAATTCTTCTGGTGAAATAGTTAGTGAAGAAGGTCTTGTAGGAGATCGTCTTGATGTAGGTTGGGACGGAAAAACAGAAAGTTTATAAGCAAACAAGCCATATTAGATTCTTCTTATTATATTTGAAGAAATACTATAGATTGTTTTTAATTGAAAACATTGTTCGACTAAGTTTATTTTTACCCGTAATTCTTTACTTTATCAAAAAACCAAAAAGTAAAGAATTACGGGTAATTATTTTATTCAACCTTTTCTTTTTTACTCATGATTTTATTTATTATTTACTTCGTTCTTATTCACATGACATAGGAGTATATTTTAATCTACTATATGTTCCAACAGAATTTATATTTATTTTCTTCTTTTTTAGAAATATATATTCATCGCCAACTTATAAAAACATTTTAAATTACATTTTACCTGGGTTCCTAATTTTTTGGGGTATCACTTCTTTCTTTGTTCCAATTAATACATTCAATTCAATTCTTAATGGTACTGAGTCAATTATAATAATCATATTATGCTTATTATATTTTTATGAGCAAATAAACACTCCGCAAACATTATTTATTTATTCACAGCCATCATTTTGGGGTGTCATCGGCTTCTTTCTTTTC
>DAIOWB010000146.1:0-6925 GCA_036758725.1 Lacibacter sp. | reverse complement strand
GTTGTTGCGAAGGGGAGGATCGAACTCCCGTCCGCCTGCTGGCGGATATGAGCCTTCAAGTCTTCCTCTTTGCTACTAAAGATCTGATGAAATTTCTTCCTTGTCCAGATTTCAATTGCTTTTCTCTTTTCAGAGCTGCACTTTTATCAGCAAATTCTTCAGTATAAAGAATCTCCCATGGACGAAATTTCAAAGTCCATCCTTTTTTACCAAGTTCGTTATGCGACTTAAATCTTTCTTCAAGATTTGATGTCATCCCAACATAAATCTTGTTGTATTTTTCTGAATACAAAACATACACTTTGAACATAAATAAAAAAGGCCCGCTTTGGACCTTAGTTGTTGCGAAGGGGAGGATCGAACTCCCGACCTTCGGGTTATGAGCCCGACGAGCTACCGCTGCTCTACTTCGCGGAATGGACCGCAAAAGTAAGGCTTATTTGGTTAGCTCCCAAATGATTCATGGTTAGATCCCAATCTTTTGGTGTTTTATCAATGATTATCTTGATTCCCTTTTTCTTAAGCTCGAAGCACCTGATGTTTTTAACACACTCACTTTTGCATTCCCTTTATACTCCACATCACTTGCTCCGCTTGCATTTACTTTAATTTCATTGTTTACTGTAATCTTTACATCAGATGCACCTGAAGTTTGCACATCACAATTTTCTGATACCAGGTCGAATCCTTTAAAATCACTGGCCCCACTTAAATCAATTTCAAGATTGGTTACTTTCCCTTTTACAGTAGCATCGGATGCGCCACTCTGATTCATTTTTACATCATCATATCGAAGTTCTCCTTTAAAAGCTGAAGCTCCGCTTAATTCCACTTTCAGATTGGCACCACTTAAAACGCCATCAATTTTTACACTTGTTGCTCCTGATGCTTTAATCAGGTTCAGATTTTTTACTGAAACATAAGCACGGATTTTTTTATCATCACCCTTCCACCAGTTTTTTAATCCGTCATGATCATACCAGATATTTAAAACACCGTTTCTCACTTCTGTTTTAATCCGGCTTCTGTATTTAGCTTCATTTGCACTAACTACTACTGCATCTTCATTTCCCTGTTTAATTATCACTTCTATTGCACTAGAAACCTGGATACCGTTAAAACTTCCTACAGAACGTAATTCGGCATTTTTATCATTAATCATCATCATGTCCTGTGCAAACACAGTAGAAATAAAAGCAATCAACAATACAAATGGAAATAATATTTTTTTCATACAATGATTTTTTAAGATGATAAGTATTTAATCTTTTTTACGGATGATTGATCCTATTTTGGTTTCAATATCTTTTATAACAGCTTCGCCTTTATAATAAATTCTTCCGCCACTTGAAGAATATAACTTCAGTTCATCTTTCACATGTACCTCAATTTTTGCACCCGTGCTGGAACGTATATCTGCTTTGTTTGCAGCAAACGAAAAGGCATCAACATAAGCACCGGTGTTTGCACTTACATTGAATGTGTTTGCTGTACCGGTGAGTTCCATTTTAGCACCACTTTCAATTTCAACAATCAACTTACCCGCTTCCACGTTTCCTTTAAATGAAGCTCCGCTGTTCAAAAACAAGCTCAACAGATCTTCTTTAATAACACCTTCAACTTGTACATCACTGCCGGCAACTGCGGTTAATTTATCCAGTGTTACAAATGAGATATATACTTTCAGTTTTTTGTTGCTGCCCGACCAATCTGAGAAAGATTCATGATCATAATAAATTTTCAAAACACCATCTTCCACTTCGGTTTTTAGCCGGCTCTTATACTCTTCTCTTGAGGCACTGATGGCTACTGTCTGGCTGGTAGATTGGGTTAAATACAAATCAATACCATCACTCACTCTGATGGAGCGGAAAGGCTTCACCTCTCTTTTTTCAGCATTGGCATCGTTTATTTGTTTTTCCTGTGCCCAAATTGCAGAACTGATAATGAAAGCAAGGAAAATGAACAGTATTTTCTTCATAACAAGGTTTTTAATAAATACGCATGCCCTATCCAAAATGTTACAGGAAGTTAAAAACAATCTATCTTTGCAACGTTCAACTCAAAAATGAGGCTGAACACAGATTCCCCGGGGTGCCGGCTGCTATTGGCAGTTAGCTGAGAATAAACCCGTCGAACCTGATCAGGGTAATGCCTGCGCAGGGAAGGAGGCTCTCTTTCAATTTTCCTCTTTTCGTTTCGCAGCATTTCCGTTTCAATTTTTTAACAATTAAAACCTGTAGGATGACAAAAAAATTGATGCTGGGAATGTTGATGATGCTATCACAACAATTCTTAACCGCTCAAACAAAACTGAGCGGCAGCGTTACCGATGCTGAAACTAAAACAGCAGTAGCCAGTGCAACGATTGAAATGAACCGGTTAGTTTTAACAACAACCGGCAGTGATGGTTCTTTTCGGATTATAATTCCCGGAAAAGGAAAAATTGTATTAAAAGTTTCAGCTATTGGTTTTAAACCATGGGAACAGGAAGTTGAATTGAGTAACAGCAGTAAACAAATATCAATTCAACTTGAAAAACAAATCCTCTTTTTGCAGCCGCTTGAAATTATGGCTATCCGTGCTGGCGACCGGATGCCTTTTACTAAAACAAACCTGAATAAAGCCGAAATTGAAAAAATGAATTCGGGTGTTGATCTTCCATTCATTTTAAATCAAACGCCATCTGTCATTGTAAACTCTGATGCTGGAAATGGTATTGGATATACAGGCATCCGTATACGAGGTACCGATGCAACCAGAATAAATATGACGCTCAACGGTATCCCTTATAATGATGCAGAAAGTCAGGGATTGTTTTTTGTTAATTTACCCGACTTCTCATCTTCTGTTAATTCAATTCAAATTCAGAGAGGTGTAGGAACTTCTTCAAATGGAGCCGGAGCATTTGGTGCAAGTATGAACTTAAGCACTAACGAATTCAGGGAAAAGAAATATGCAGAACTAAGTACCAATGCAGGAAGTTTTAACAGCATACGTACAACTCTTAAACTGGGTAGCGGATTAATTGGACAGCACTTTACCATTGATGGCCGTATATCTGCAATCAGCAGTAACGGGTTTGTTGACCGTGCATCATCCAACTTAAAATCGGCATTTCTTTCTACTGCATACATCAATAAAAAAACATCCATCCGCTTAAACGTTATTACCGGAAAAGAAAAAACTTACCAGGCATGGAACGGAATTCCTGAAGCTAAACTAAAAGGTAATTTAGCATTGCTGGAAACACATTACTGGAATAATTATGATGCATACAGTACCAGAGAAGATTCATTGAATTTGTTTGATGCCAATAACAACCGTACATACAACAGCTTTCTTTATAAAAACCAAACCGATAATTACCAGCAGAACCATTACCAGTTTTTTATTACACATGAATTAAATAAACAATGGAGTTTTAATACTGCTTTCTTTCTTACACGTGGCAAAGGATATTATGAAGAGTATAAAAGAAACCAGGACCTGGGTGAATATGGATTAAGTAATACAGGGAATGCTGATCTCATCCGTCAGCTTTGGTTAAACAACTGGTTTTATGGAAACATCTTTTCTGTTCAATACAAAAAAGAAAAAGACCAGTTAACAATAGGCGGAGCTTATACCAGTTACAAAGGTTTGCATTATGGCAAATTAATCTGGAGTACCGTTTCTATTCCTAAAGATTACAAATGGTATAACCTGGATGCATTTAAAAATGATTTCTCTTTTTATACAAAATACCAGAGAAGACTGGCGCCACGCTGGGAAGCTTTTGCTGATGTACAATACAGGAATGTTGATTACCGAATTAACGGCTTCCGTAAAACACCCAATCTGATTCTGCACAATCAATTTAATTTTCTCAATCCAAAGCTGGGCATTTCTTATACTGATACAAAGGGTTGGTTAGGATATGCATCATTCAGCATTGGAAATAAGGAACCCAACAGGGAAGATTTTGAAACATCTGAAACTAAACAACCCAAACATGAAACCCTTTATGATTTTGAATTAAATATTGAACAACGAAAAGCAAATTACAGCTGGAGCATTACCGGTTATTATATGAAATATAAAAACCAGTTGGTTTTAACAGGAGGCATTAATGATGTAGGTGCATATACAAGAATCAATATTCCAGAAAGCTATAGGGCCGGTATTGAACTGCAGGGAACAGTAAAACCAGTTTATTGGTTTAATGCAACAGCAAATCTTACACTCAGTGAAAACAAAGTGAAGAACTTTACAGAGTTGATAGATGATTATGATAATGGCGGACAAAAAGCCAATTTCTTTTCTTCTTCTTCCTTATCGTTTTCTCCATCAGTTGTAAGTGGAGTTACATTGAATTTTATTCCGGTGAAGAACGGAGAAATCAGTTTTATGAATAAATATATTTCACGCCAGTTTCTTGATAATACCGGAAATAAAACAAGAAGCATTGATCCTTATTTTGTAAGTGACATGCTGATTAGTTATCAGTATGATTTGCATTGGAATCAATGGTTTAAAAATTCAAAACTTGTACAACAGATCCATCTTAACTTCCGGGTAAATAATGTATTGAATAAGAAGTATGAAGCCAATGGTTATACATTTAATTATTTCTATGGCGGACAAACCATTGTAGAAAATTATTATTACCCTATGGCAGGAAGGAATTTTATGCTGGGCGTTAGTTTGAAATTATAATTGAACATTTATATAAAATAAAAAGTACGCAGGAAGAAAACAAAACTTCATGCGTACTTTTTTTATTTCGGTTAATTAACTATCAACTAAAAACCATAAACCATAAACTATTAACCATCAACTATCAACTATGAACCATAAACTATAAACTCACTACCCTCCAATCCGCTCTCTCCACGCCAGCATGCCACCTGTTACATTCACTACATTTTTAAACCCCATAGACTCAGCAAACATGCAGGCTTGTCCGCTGCGTGCCCCACTTCTGCAATAGAAAATAACTTCTTGGTCTTTCAGGTCTTCCAACTCCTCCATATCCATGGAAAGAATACGCCCTACCGGAATTAGTTTGCCACCAATATTAAACTCGGCATGTTCGTTGGGTTCACGTACATCAATAATATTGAGTTGTTCACCGGCATCCATCCTTGCTTTTAATTCTTCAACAGTAATGAGCTTCATTTATTAAATTATTAGTTATAAAAATATCAATCATTTTTTACAGAATCAATAGCCGTTTTATCATTACTGATCCACAGATCAACCAGTTGCCCCTGCCTGATACGTATCGGCCTTCCCTCTTCATCCCGTTTAGGTGGATTTTGTTTTATAACAAATGCATTAGAACTATCGTTGATTGCCCCTTCCTTCACTACTGCTCCCAATAATAAACCGTTACTATCTAAGTAAGCTCTTGCTTCTGAGAAAGTCATTCCAATTAAAGAAGGCACTGCCATATCATCCTGGTTAATTCCACCTCCAATTACTAAACTGATTTCTGTTCCCATGGGAACACTGGTACCCGGCATTAATATATTTCCATTAATAGATTGTTCAAGAATAGAACCCACTGCAAAATCGGGCTTATAGGTTGTATCACCCAATACCAAACCAAGAGAAGTTAATTGCATTTTCACACTGCGGAATGTTTGTCCCACAAAGTTGGGAATCCTTACCATTGGTGGTTGTGAACGATTGATGCTTAAATAAATGGTGCGGTTAATTTTTACCATTTCATTGACATCAGGTGATTGTTTTATTACTGAGAGTTTTGGAATAGTAGCATCATAGGCACTATCCTGTACCATTACTTCAAAGCCCTGCGCCTCCAATAACTTTTTTGCTTCAGCATAGGTTTTTCCTTTTACATCAATCACTTTTATATAATCACCATGATGGGTAATTCGGTCGAGTAACTGAAAGAAAATAAATACAGCAGCCAATGCAAGAATAATTGCAAGAATAAGATTAAACCAGAATGAACGATTTGTTATAAATGAAAACACAGATGATTATTTTATTGCTGACTATTATTAATAAAAAATGTTGCCTATTCCTTTTTACTTTTACCTTTTTACTTTTTACTCAAACACTCTTCTACAAGGGCCGAATAAAAATCTTCAAGCTTCCAGCCCATTGCTCTTACCTGCAGTGGAACAATTGATGCATCACTTTGTCCGGGCACAGTATTGATCTCAAGCATAAAAGGTTCATTGATTTTTTCATTATAAATAAAATCAATGCGTATTACACCGGCACAATTAAAAACTGCATATACTTTTTTGGCTGCCTCACTTACTTTAAGAAACATTTCTTCACTGGCAACAGCAGGTGTTATTTCATCGCTCTTACCCTGGTACTTTGCTTCAAAATCAAAAAAATCTTTATCAGCATGTGCAACTACTTCTGTCATTGGCATGGCAATAATTTCGCCTTTGCTTTTAAAAACGCCAATGGTAAATTCTCTGCCTGCAATCATTTCTTCAATCAATACCTGGTCGTCTTCTTTAAATGCTTTTTCTATGGCCAATGCAAGATCTTCCTGTTTGTTTACTTTACTCATGCCAATACTGCTTCCTCCATTATTGGGCTTAACAAAAACAGGAAGTTGTAAATGAATGCTGTTAACATCATAAAACTGATTCTTCATAAGATGAACACTCTTTGCCACATGAATACCGGCAAAAGCAGCTACGGCAACGGTATATCTCTTATTAAATGTGATGGCCGATGTGGCTGCATTGCAACTGGTATAAGGAAGGCCCAATACATCAAAATAACCCTGCAGTTTTCCATCTTCACCGGGAGTGCCGTGCATACCAATGAAAACACAATCAAAATTTATTTTCTTTCCGTCAGTTGTTATACTAAAATCATTTTTATCAACCTCTTGCTTTAAACCGGTTGCATCTGTATAATTCCAGCCTTCTTTGGTAATGTCAATGAC
>DAIOWB010000145.1:0-6938 GCA_036758725.1 Lacibacter sp. | reverse complement strand
AGCAAAAGGCCTTTCCCTTATTTCAACATTGAAACTAAAAGTTTACCCATTGCAGATAATATCTATCATCCAAAGCCCGATGAATTTGTGGAACTGCTGATGGCTGTGATAAAAGAAAAAAAACTGGAAGGCCATGTCATTATCCAATCTTTTGATTTCAGAACATTGCAATACCTGCATCAGAAATACCCAGCTATCAAAACGGCCATGCTTATTGAAGCTGATGATAAAAGAACAATTGAAAAGCAAATCACTGATTTGGGATATACGCCAACTGTTTATAGTCCGGATGCTTCATTGGTGAATGATGCATTAATAAAATATTGTCATGCACATCAAATCAAAATCATTCCATGGACTGTAAATACCAAAGAAGAAATTGAACATTTAAAGAAATTGGGTGTTGATGGAATCATCACCGACTATCCCAATCTTTTTTAGCTTCCATCTGACGCCCTCGTCAGATGGAAAATCAGTGAAGTAAATAAATAGGTCAGTAGAGGGCGTCTGACCAAGATAAAATACATGCAATTCCAAAATACAATAACATTTGCTCAGCAACTGGATAAAAAAGATCCGTTAAAGAAATTCCGTAAACAGTTTATTATTCCAACCGAAAACGGAAAGGAGAAAGTTTATTTTCTTGGTAATAGCCTGGGTCTTCAGCCAAAACGCACAAACGATTATCTGCAAAAAATTTTAAATGACTGGGCTTTACATGGAGTTGAAGCATTTTTTAATGCTGATGAACCTTGGATAGATTATCATGATCAGTTAACAAAACCATTAAGTAAAATTGTTGGTTGTCTGCCTCATGAATTAAGCATCATGAATAATTTGTCGGTGAATCTGCATCTGATGTTGGTGAGCTTTTATCATCCCATAGGAAAACGATTTAAAATTTTATGCGAAGCAAAAGCTTTCCCCAGTGATCAGTACATGATGGAAACACATGTAAAACATCATGGCCTTGACCCGGCAACTGCCATTATTGAAATTAAACCAAGAGAAGGAGAGCATACCATTCGCAATGAAGATGTTTTGCAGATGATTGTTCAACATAAAGATGAGCTGGCTCTTGTGTTGCTGGGTGGTATTAATTATTACAGCGGACAGGTTGTAGATATGCAAACCATCACACAACTGGCACAACAAGCAGGAGCAAAAGTGGGATTTGATTTAGCACATGCTGCCGGTAACATTGAATTGCATTTACACAAGTGGCATGTTGATTTTGCCTGCTGGTGCAGTTATAAATATTTAAATGCAGGACCCGGTGCAGTAGCTGCTGTTTATATTCATGAACGTTATCATAAAGATGAAAGTATTCAACGATTTGCAGGATGGTGGGGATATGATAAAGCAACACGTTTCCAAATGGCAAAAGGATTTAAACCTGTAAAATCAGCAGAAGGATGGCAATTAGGGACACCGGCTATGTTTATGCTGGCATCACACAAAGCAGCATTGGATTTGTTTGAAGAAGCTGGTTGGGAAAAAATTAATCATAAAAGAAAATTACTCACTGCTTATTTATGGTATGTGCTGGATGAAGTGAATGCATCACAAAAAAAGCCAATCATTGAATTTATTACTCCACGCAATGAAAATGAACATGGTTGCCAGGTAAGTATGAATATGCTTGAGAGAGGGAAAGAAATTTACAATGAATTAATGAAGCAGGGATTTTATGTTGACTGGCGTGAACCATCAGTTATTCGCCTTGCACCCGTTCCATTGTATAATACCTTTGAAGAAATCTGGAAGTTTGGAGAGCAACTCAAAGTAATTATGTAATTTTATTGTATGACAGACTTTGCTTCTTTAATATCAATTAATCCTGAAATACGGTTTGGAAAGCCTTGTATAAAGGGTACACGTATAGCAATAGCAGATATTCTTCAATTACTGGCAAATGGCGCTACGCATGAAGAAATTATGGTTGACTTTCCCGCTATTAAAAATGAGCATATACTGGCAGCCCTGGCCTTTGCAGCTAACAGAGAGTCTATGATTAAAATGCTGGCTGCCTGATGACACTACTTATTGATGCAAATATTTCATGGCGACTCGTTCAATTGCTAAATCAATCAGATATAAAAAGTATACATGTTGAGCAATCAGGATTAAAAGTTCCTGCATCAGATACTGAAATATGGGATTTTGCTAAAGCCAATAACTTCATTATTGTTACAAATGATGAAGACTTTCAAAACCTGGTTAACTTAAAAGGCTTTCCACCAAAAGTTCTATTATTGAAAACAGGTAATCAAAGAACTATCTATCTTGCGGAATTAATAAATAAACATAAAGGATCAATACTTGAATTTTATCATTCCAATGAAATCGGATTACTTGAAATCTTCAGCAAATAAATGACCAGGCAATTTCTTATTCAGCAAATTTTTCAAAAGCAAACTTATCTCTGTGTAGGATTGGATACGGATCTTTCCAAAATACCAAAGCACCTTCAATCGCATCCTGATGCTGTTTTTGAATTTAATAAAGCCATTATTGATGCTACCAAAGAATATTGTGTTAGTTATAAAATCAATACAGCATTCTATGAAGCAATGGGTTTAAAAGGGTGGGATGCCATGGAACGAACGTTGAATTATATACCATCTACACATTTTAAAATAGCAGATGCCAAGCGTGGCGATATTGGTAACACATCTTCTCAATATGCCAAAGCGTTTTTTGAAGCATTGAATTTTGATGCAATTACATTAGCGCCATACATGGGGGAGGATAGCATACGACCGTTTTTAGAGTATGAAGGAAAATGGGCCATTGTATTAGGATTAACTTCCAACAAGGGAGCCAATGATTTTGAATTACAAAAGATGGTGAGTGATAATGGTTATGAACACTTGCGTGCAGAAATGTTATATGAAAAAGTGTTGCGTAAGGTATCTGCATGGGGAACTACAGAGAATTTAATGTTTGTTATTGGTGCAACACAGGCCGAAGAATTTTTAAATATCAGATCAATTATTCCTGATCATTTTTTATTAGTACCCGGGATTGGTGCACAAGGTGGAAGCCTGAAAGATATTTCTGAAAATGCATTAATTAAGGACACTTCGACTGGCGCTCAGTGTGGTTTATTAGTGAATGCAAGCCGTGCAATAATTTATGCAGGCGAAAAAGAAGATTTTGATGAAGAAGCAAAAGCCATTGCTCAGCAGTACCAGTTTGAGATGAAGAGTTATTTGAAATAAATAGTTATCATTTTCAATTAACTGATGTTTGCCACTTCCATCCAGGTGAGCAAATTGATTTGTTCGTTTTCAGCTCTGTTAGTTAGTCCTCCATGTATTAAAATACAGTTGCTGCCGGGATTATTTTTAAGCCAGTAAAACAACCCTCTCAATGCAGTTCGGTCTGGTTTAGCACTTGCTTTTATTTCTATAGCAATAGGTTGTCCTTCTTTTTCCATTATAAGATCAACTTCATTTCCGGCACTATCTCTGAAATAATATAATCCTCTGTTTATTCCATTATTCATACGGTTTTTTTTGATTTCTGAAATAACCCAATTTTCAAAAATTGCACCATATTGCTGATGTTTGTGTAATGCAGTTTTAGTTTGAATACCCAAAAGTGTACATAGTAAACCAGTGTCGTAAAAGTATAACTTGGGGCTTTTTATAATTCGTTTGTTCAAATTATTATACCAGGGTTGTAGTTGATAAATAATATAACTGCTTTCAAGTACTCCTAACCATGCAAGAATTGTTTTAGTATCAACACCTGTTTGTTTTGAAAGTTCATCACGGTTTATTATCTGGCCAGCATAGTTAGCACACAATGTTACAAAACGGGTAAATGCAGCAAGATTAGGAATATTACGCAACTGCCGAACATCTTTTTGAATGTAGGTTTGAATATAAGAAGACATCCATTTATATGGATTTAAATTTTCCTGCCATATTTCCGGGTAACCACCCTTAATAATATGATTTGAAATATCAGAGGAAGATAGTTTTGCTTTTTTAAGTTCTGAAAAAGTTAGAGGAAGTAATTCAAGATAACCGGCACGGCCTGCCAGAGATTGACTGATTTGTTCCTGTAGTAAAAAATTGTTTGAACCTGTGAGAAGAAACTGTCCTCTTTTGCTGCTTTTGTCAAGCATTCCCTGTAGTTGACGAAAGAGAACCGGAATTCTTTGTACTTCATCCAGAATAGCTCCGGATTTATATTGATTCATAAACAAAGCAATATTATTTTCTGCCTTTGCATGAATAAAGGGTAATTCAAAATTGATATATGGTTTACCTTTAAAAAGCACTTTTCCTAATGTTGTTTTACCACTTTGCCGGGGCCCGGTAATACATAGTGCTCTAAATTGCGAAAGCATATATTTTGCCTCCTGAAAAATATCTCTTTCAATCATGTGAATTCCATTTTTGCATAAACATGTAAATCTGGAGTTGAATTCCAGATTTACAAAAATATGTAAATCTGGAATCTTTGGAGCCTGCAAATTAAGAAAGTTTTTTTGCAGCAGACCGGTGCAGTTATATTCAATTACTTCAACTCTTTCATCATCACCTCTTTTACTTTCTCTGCCCATCTTGCATATTCTTTAGCCGAAGGATGTAATCCATCTTTTGCTACCAAGGTTTTATCTTTTGCTGCTTCTCTTGTGTAAGTAGTGATGTTGATGTAATGAACTTTGTATTGTTTGGCAATTTTTTCATTTATCGCATTAAAAGCATCAATCTCTCTGGCAATTTTTTTCCGGTCTTTTGATTTTGCAAACGGAGTTACACTCCAATCGGGAATGCTTAATACAATAACATGGTTTGCGTTTCCACCTGCATATCCAATAGCTTGTTCAAGTAATTCTGTAAACTGTGTTGCATATTCTTCAGTACTTCTGCCACGGTATTGATTATTAACTCCAATAAGCAGTGTTACAAAATCAAAGGGGACACGAAGCCGAACCCTGCTTAATTGATCCTGCAGTTCATCGGTTGTCCAACCGGTTGTTGCTATAATGGAAGGATCTTCTACCTCAATTTTTTCTTTTCTTAATAATGTTACCGTTTGATTGGGGAAGTTTTTTTTCAATGGAACACTTTCACCAATAGTATAAGAATCGCCAAGTGCTAAATAAGTGAGCGGTTTGGTTTGCATAAAAGCGGTGTTTGTAAAAACAATGATAAGCGGAATAACAAATATGATTCGTTGAAGCATTCTTTAATTTTTAGTTATTCTTTTTTCTCTGGTATACCTGGTTTAAAACTACCTGAAGCAGTAGTCCACCATGGTCTGATATCATAAGCTAATCTGCCTGATGAAACAGCAGGATCGGTTTGTAAAAGATTTTCTATTTCTTCTTTTGTTTTGCAACCTTCAGCAGAAGCGTCAAAAATAAAAATACCACGCCAGTTACCATCGTCACCAAACGGGCCTGCTACTTTTAATTTTCCTTCGTTATAAAGTCTGTTGATATTGGCCATATGCCCTTCCTGTATTTTGGCAGCTGTTGCAGAATCCTGTGTGCGGTTATTTCCTTTTAATAACATTACAAACCAATACTGACGAATCTGTTCTTCAGGTTTTACTTCTTTTTTTTGTCCAACACATAAAGAAACAAACAGTAGAATAAACAAAACAGAAATAGATCGTTTCATTGTTTAATTATTTTGATCAAGAAAAGTACAACTTTTTATGTTGGTTGAAGTGCCTGTTCGTACATTTGCTGCGGCTGAAAAATTGTACATAGCCCGTTTGCTGAAAAGTATTCTGAACGTACAAGCGAGCGTGGCAACAGCAGCAATATAGCAGCACAACAGACGATAACAAAAAATTGCTTCCCACATGCCGGTAAAACAAGACCTTTTTCAAAGCCCCGATTATTTTTTAGTTGATGAGTTATTAACAGAAGAGCATAAGATGATCCGTGATGCGGTGCGTTCTTATGTAAAAAAAGAAATATCTCCCATTATTGAGGATTATGCACAAAGAGCTGAATTTCCAACTCAGATAATAAAACAAATGGGTGATCTGGGTTGCTTTGGCCCAACGGTACCTACACAATATGGCGGTGGTGGTTTAGATTATATCAGTTACGGTTTAATGATGCAGGAACTGGAGCGTGGCGATAGTGGTGTAAGATCAACTGCAAGTGTGCAGGGGAGTTTAGTGATGCATCCCATTTATGCATATGGAAACGAAGAACAGCGAATGCGTTTTTTGCCAAAGCTGGCAAGTGGAGAATGGCTTGGTTGTTTTGGATTAACAGAACCCAACCATGGAAGCGACCCAAGCAGCATGTTAACCAATATTAAAGACGCCGGTGATTTTGTGATACTGAATGGCTCAAAAATGTGGATCAGTAATGCACCCTTTGCTCATTTAGCTGTGGTTTGGGCTAAAGATGAAGCAGGTATTGTAAGAGGTGTAATTGTTGAAAGAGGAATGGAAGGATTTTCTACGCCAACAACACATGGAAAGTGGAGCTTACGGGCAAGTGCAACCGGCGAACTGGTTTTTGATAACGTAAAAATTCCCAAAGAAAATATTTTGCCCAATGTGCAGGGATTGAAAGGCCCGCTGGGATGTTTAACCAAAGCCCGTTTTGGTATTGCATGGGGCGTTGTTGGTGCGGCCATGGATTGTTATGATACTGCATTGCGTTACAGTAAACAACGTATTCAGTTCGACAGGCCCATTGGAGGATTTCAACTTCAGCAAAAGAAACTGGCTGAAATGATTACTGAAATTACCAAGGCTCAATTATTAAACTGGCGCTTAGGTGTTTTAATGAATGAAGGCAAAGCAACAGCGCAACAGGTAAGTATGGCCAAACGGAACAGTTGTGAAATAGCAACCAATATTTGCAGAGATGCAAGACAGATGCTGGGAGGTATGGGTATTACAGGCGAGTATCCTGTTATGCGGCACATGATGAATTTAGAAAGTGT
>DAIOWB010000144.1:0-6962 GCA_036758725.1 Lacibacter sp. | reverse complement strand
CACACACCAAATAACAAAAGCGTATAACGCTGCAATAAAATACCCAGCCATTTATTATCGCCATCCTGGTAGTAATGGGTCAGTAATTCGTTATCGGGTATGGTAGACAGTGAGGAACTCAAGAAGAATGTTTATGTTAACAAGATAGTATTTTTATATGTTGAGATGCAGGGAAAAGGTAAATTCCATATATTCACACAAAGGTTACATGAATGAACACCTCCATTTGTATAGTACCTGTTTGCCCGATTAGAAAAGAACCCCGCCAGGAAGCCGAAATGACTTCTCAATTATTATTTGGAGAAGCCGTTGAACTCATTGCCTCACATAATGAGTGGGTAGAAGTGATGTGTGTGTATGATGGTTATACCGGTTATTGTTTCCGCAATCAATTAACAGAAATAAGCAAGGAAATGGCATCGCAAAACCAGGTGCTGTTGGTAAGTACATGGAGCGGTATAATTATGGTAAATGATATGCCCATGCATGTACCATTTGGCAGTGCATTGCCCGGTTTGCAAAGTGGGGAAGGTATGTGGGGCGAATACAGGATTAAGAGCAGCAGCAAACTCATTATGGAAGGGGGCTATCATTTTGAAGAAGAAAATATTAAACAGGTGGCTTTTACTTATTTAAATTCTGCTTACTTATGGGGTGGACGTTCTGTATTTGGAATTGATTGCAGCGGTTTTACACAGGGGGTCATGCGTTTTTTTGGAAAGCCTTTACCAAGAGATGCATCCAACCAAAGTATGGTAGGAGAGGACCTTGGATTTTTACAGGAAGCCCGTTGCGGCGACCTTGCTTTTTTTGATGATGAAAACGGAAAAATTATTCATGTGGGTTTGTTGTTGAACGATCATGAAATTATTCATGCAGCAGGTAAAGTAAGAATTGATGCGATTGATGGTGCAGGAATTATTAACAGGGAAACGGGATTACGGACACATAAATTAAGAGTAATTAAAAGGGTTTAAAAAAAACTTTTCACCCAACCAACAACTGCTTTCTCCCAGCCAATCATTTTAAACGCAGTATAAAATAAAAAGATGGCAAATATTTTTTTTACTGTATCCTGTGGTAAACCCAAACTCCATTTACTTCCCAAATATCCACCGGCAATAAAACTGATTGCCAGTAAACCCACCACTTTTACATCTACATGCCCGGCTTTATAATAATTTAATACAGCAAGGATGCCGGCAGGTAATAATAATAATCCCAAAGAGGTGCCTTGTGCTGTATGTTGACTAAAACCCAGAAAGAATACCAACGCTGGTACAATGATGATACCGCCTCCTACACCAACCATTCCGCTTAACACACCTGCAAATAAACCAATAATTAAAATTGTAATAATAAGAGTTGTATCCATTTTCTTTGTTTGCATGAAGAGGGAAGTTAAAAATCAAAAGTAAAAAGTAAAAACATCAAAGGGTTGCTGTTGTTTTTAAAAACTTGCTACACAAAAGTGCTCATTTTTTACTCTTGACTTAGCTTATTATTTATTAAATTTTTCTTTATAGTACTGAATGGCTTCTTCTATAATTTTATAAGCTTCAGCTTTGTTCTGGAAATTATCAATCTCCACCACTTTGTTTTCAAGTTTTTTATATTCTTCAAAGTAATGCTTGAGTTCATGAAAAAAGTGTTCGGGTAACTCATCAATGTCTTTAATATGTTTTACAGTTGGGTCTTTTGATGCAACAGCAATTATTTTATCGTCCCTTTCTCCCTGGTCAATCATTTGCATATTGCCAATTACAGTTGCTTCAACCAGGCACAAAGGTTGAATAGATTGTGAACAGATGACTAAAATGTCAAGCGGATCACCATCCTGTCCTAAAGTTTGCGGAATAAAACCATAGTTTACGGGGTAAATAAAGGAAGAAAAAATGACACGGTCCAATCTTAATAATCCGGTGTCTTTGTCAATTTCATATTTACTGCGGCTTCCTTCCGGTATTTCAATTAGTGCGGTTACTCTTTCAGGAGCTGAGGTACCATAATGAGCACCATGCCAGGGATGTAAGACTGTAATCATATTTTTTTATGTTTATAAGTAAATGGTTGTAAGTTCTAAGTTAAGGAGTTTTGGTTGGGGTTAAGGCAAATAAAAACAGTGATGAGGTTTTCATCACTGTAAAGGTATAAGAATGACATTAAAAATCAGGATGCATGTAAACGATTCATTCTTTCATCAGCAAATCTGTATTTAAAACTATTTCGCTTTCTGTTTTATTCTTATCGTAGAAACGAACATATAAATGATAGGTTTCACCAATTAGCATCGGGTCGCCGGTATTTAGTTTGGCCTGTAGTTGTTTTGCTTCAGCTGCTATAGTGCCTTCTTTCATATCTGCAAAGGCATCGGGCAGGTTTAAAATTTCTTTTCCTGCTTTATCAGTTAATAAAATTGTACAACCCGGAAAAACTTTCCCGTTTTTTTCTTCAAAGTTCTCAACACCGGTTACCAGAACAGCTAAGGGCGTTCCTAATGAAATTTTATTGCTGGCCAAACGATTGTCATTGGCATCAGTTAAATACAAATCGTCAATCGAAAACCCATTGTAGCTTCCGGTTAAACCGGTTGCTAAATCTTTTTTTATGCCTTTGCTGTAATTACAGGAAAAGAAATTAATTGAACAAAAAGTAATTAGCAGTAATTATGAATATTTCATTTTAGTTATAATTATTGTTATTATTTAAAAATTGGTCCATTCTTTTCCTGTACTGGCATCCCATCCAAATTTTCTGGATACTGTTTGCACTCCTCCGCTTGTAGTATAATATGTCCAGCCAATACGTGTTGCCTGCAACATCACGGTTGTGTTCATAATATTATTACAACCCATCGCTTCATAACAGGTAGTAACCAAAATGTTTTCCATTTTTATTGTGTAGGATATTAGTGGGGCACCGCCGGAGGGATTAGGAACCATTACATAAACCTGGCCATTCATCAGCAAAGATCCATTAGCCATTGCTTTTTTTAAATCGGCCGATGCGCCGTTTACTACCATAGTGAAATTAAGTTGCGAATTATTTTTCCCACTTGAAGTAATATTTGTTACCCCTATCCATCTTTCAAAACCTTTTGTTACAGACTCGCCTTTTATTTGCAGTCCATTTGCATCAGTTAATTTTATAAAGACATCCGTTTTTTGTGCAACACTGAATAATGGAGATAGAAACAGAATTAGAATGATTATACGCATGAGTATTGTTTTTTTATTGTTTATATTTTAAGTTATGTTAATTGCTGTTATTCACTATTAATTAGCTTTTGCAAAAGCTCTGTCATCCAACCATAAAATCCGCAGGCCTTTTATACAGGAGAAATAGACATTGTAAGTTCTTGGCTTGCCTTCTATATCAGAAAAATTTGCTTTCCAGTTACCTGTCATTGATAAATTGCCGCTTGATTTTACACTTTGAAATTTGATGTTACCTACATTGCCGCTGGCTACACCTAAATCCCAATGGTAAGTATTGGCTGCTGTTATGTGAAAATTTTCAACAGAAGCATGTGTAGCCATGTGCGAATCAAAACCGGTAGCTGCGTTTACATACTGAATGGCACCGCTAAAATCATTTGTCCATTTGCCGGTAAGATCAGAAGCTGCTACTGCAAATTTGTTGTAGTTGGCCAGCTTTTCCATATTCTCCCAACCAGATGTAGTTTGATGATATGCACCAAATTCTTGTTCAAATGAATTTTTATTGGCAGTAATAAACTCCAGGTATCTACCGCTGCCATTTGAATAATTCATTTTAAATAATACTACATGCACTGTTTTTCCTGATATTATTTCTACCATATCAGCTTCTGCAAATTCTATTGTCTGCCATCCTGTAATGGGCTTAAATTCAAAATTGGATGCACTGCTGTACCTGGGAGCTACTAAAATATTCCAGGCATTTTTTAAACCATCAAGCACAACTGAGTTGTAAGCATCTGCTTTTTTATTAGGATAATGTATCAGCACTTTTATATTTCCTTTTGTTACTTCTACCCAATCTTCCTGTACTGTACTCGTCCATCCATCATCAAAGTTGGTGCTGGTAAAAGCAAAGCCTGAATTTGTAACAGGCGGAGTAGATTGTTGCACAACTTCATGTTGGTTAGTTTGAACAACCGGCTCAGTTGTTTGCTGTGTTTGATTTGTTTCTATTGGTGCTGTTTGAATTGTACCGTTATTATTTCCCTGTCCGTTTTGTACCGGAGCAGAAGCAGCTTCAGCAAAATACAACCCGGTTTCTTTTGCATCCATGGAAAAATACATGATAAGATTACGGTTATCCTTTTGCAGCCAGGCATATTTTTTATCTCCATCTATAACTGAAATAGTCCATCCCTGGTCAGAAAGATTTTTTACCAGTGAATCTGCATTAAATCCGCTTGCAGAAACGGGTGGTAACAACAGCACTTCGGTTGAAGATAATGTGATGTTTGCTTTCTTACTTTCTATTTCCAGCAAGATTTTTGCACCGGCTACACTTAGCATTCTGCTGTCATGTTTGCTACCTGCCGGTAAAGTAATTCCTGTTAATGGTGATTGACGGATGGGGTTCATTTTTTTTTGAGCAAATGAATTTGTAACTAAAGAAATGAATAGTAAGAGAAAAGTATTTTTTATCATTTAATTTCTTTTAAAAATATTTTGCAAATCCATATGAAGTGTTATTGACCTGTCAGCGATTTTTGTATATTCATTAGTTGCAATAAGTTGGGCTTTTTTTCAGGATGATATACTATGCATGAACAGATTTATTTTGATTGCTTATATCCCGTAAATATGCCCGAACCCGGAACTTTGGCATCATTCATCCATAAAACCCTGCCGCCTTTTATAGCTGAAAAATAAACATCAAAGGTTTTAGGTTTTCCTTCCATCTCTGTAAAAAATAATTGCCAGTTGTTGAGTGATTTATAGGTGCCATCTCCTTTAGCTTTTGCAGTAGCTATTTGCCCACCGTAAGAGTTAGCAGCTGCCAATTCCCAATGGTAATTATTGCCGGCTTTGAATACAAACCAGTTTGATGATGAATAGGTACTCATTCCTGCAGAAGTACCCGTATAATAATTGAAATAAAATGTATTGCTGGAATAATGGTCTTTCCATTCTCCAGTATTGTTAAGGTCAGAAGCTGCTACCGCAAATTTATTTCTGCCAATCATGTTTTCTAACTTGTCAAAAATTTCCGGATCTGCTTTAATAGTGTTGCCCTGAGTATTGTTGACTACCCATCCACCCATATATTCCGAAATTGTTCCCCATTTGATTGTTTCCGGATTAAATCCAAATTCCTGCGTAAAGGAAATATTATCTGTTGTAACTACTTCAAACCATCCGCCACCTCTTCTGAAAAGAACAATAAAAACCGATTTGCCGGTTTTATTTTCCGTAGCATAACCCATCCCAAAATAAGGACGTTTACTATCCTCAACATAAGCCGTTTTATAATTTTTCAGGTTACTATATCGTGGTGCCACTAATATATTCCAGGCTGCATTTGTAAGAAGTTCCGGATCGGCGGGAAAAATAGTTCCATCTTTTGGATAGTGAAGCAGAACCTTGATATTTCCTTTAGTTACTTCTACCCAGTCTTCTTGTACGGTACTTGTCCATCCATCATCAAAATTGGTTGAGGTAAATGTAAAACCGGAAGCTACAGGTGTTAGATCGGTTTGGGTTGGTTGCTGAATCACTTCGTTTGAATTGATTTGAGAAGTTGTATCTGTTGGTTGTTGTGTGTTATTATTTTCAACAGTTACGGTTTGATTATTATTTGTATTTGTTACCTGATTGTTTTGAGATGGAGACCCGGAGGTTAAAGCAAAATATAAGTTTATTTCTTTTTTTGTAGATGAAAAATACATCATAAGTGACTGACTCCCTTTTTGCAACCAGGAATAATCTTTATCTCCCTGGTTTTCTGAAACTACCCATCCTGTTTCCGTTAGTGATTTTATTAACATCTCTTTATTATACCCACTCAAACTCTCAGCAAGGAGTAACAGTACTTCAGTATTTGATATTGATACGTTAGCTTTTTTCGTTTCCATTTCCATCATCATTTTGGCTGCAGAGGTCATTAAAATTCTGTTATCTTGTTTGCTGCCTGCTGGTAATGTTATTCCTGTTAAGGTTGATTGGGTAACAGGCACCAGTTTTTTTTGTGCAAGTAATGTTGATGTGATTATAAAAAAGACAACCACGAAAATGAACTTAATCATGTGATGAAATTTAAGTGATAAAAATATTCCTGTTCTTCTTTTAAAACTATCCTGTAAAACAGGGATTTTTATTTTATTTGAAATACAATTTATTCTTTTATGATTTTAATATTGCTGATATAATATTTATCATTCTCTCCCGAGTTGTAACTATAGAATGACAGGGCATTGAATAAATGAGCAGCAGGTATTGCTTTTTTGTATTCAACTATTTTATTATTGTCAATAAATACCTGAAGGGTTTCACCCATCTTTTTAATGGTTACTGTAATGCGGTTATTTTTTTTGTTGTTGGAAAAACCGGGAGCAACAAACGAATTAGCGTTGTTTGAATAGCCCGGCGGCGACGGGAATTTTGTTTCAAGAGATGCATCTCCATCTCTTCCATCATAGCCGGGACGAAGTCCCAAATCCAGAAATGATTCTTCATTTCCCGGTGAAGTTTCTTTGGCCAGTTTAAAATGAATTCGTTTGGCCCCCCAGGTAAAATTTTGAGCAACTACTAATTCAAAACTCAAAGTGAAATTTTGTGGGAATGGTTTTTTAATCTGACCGGGTGTTAATGTATAGTCTGCCACTACAGCCCAGTTACCTACTAACCCATCCAGATTGGCAATAATACTGCTACTGCCAACTGAACCTAAAGTACTTTTCCAGCCAATTGGTTTTTTGCCAATAGCTGTTGTAGAAAAATCTTCAAAGAAAAAAATGTTTTTATCTG
>DAIOWB010000143.1:0-7057 GCA_036758725.1 Lacibacter sp. | reverse complement strand
ATGCTGTTGTAATTGGCCGTAGCCATATTGTTGGTACGCCTATGAGTATTTTACTTAGCCGCAAAGCTTATCCCGGCAATTGTACCGTTACCATTTGTCATTCTGCTACTACTAACATGAAAGAACTCTGTTTACAGGGAGATATTATTGTTGCAGCGTTGGGACAACCGGAATTTTTAACTGCTGATATGGTAAAAGAAGGTGCAGTTATTATTGATGTAGGTATAACAAGAGTTGTTGACGCATCAAAGAAAAGTGGCTTTGCTTTAAAAGGTGATGTAAAGTATGATGAAGTTTCTGCCAAATGCAGTGCTATTACTCCGGTACCCGGTGGCGTAGGACCTATGACTATTGCCGGACTGATGATGAATACATTTAATGCCTATTTAAAAAAGCATTAAACATTCATCAGACTAAAAAAATAAAATGACAAACAATCAACCATCTGTTATACAACAGGAATTACCTGTAATGGAATCTTTTTACACACTTCAGGGTGAAGGTTACCACCAGGGAAAAGCAGCTTATTTCATACGACTTGCCGGATGTGATGTAGGTTGCGTATGGTGTGATGTAAAAGATAGTTGGGATGCGGAGAAGCATCCGAAGTTTACAATTGATCAAATTGTACAAAAAGGATTGCAGGAAACTAAAAGCCAAACTCCAAATTCCGAATTCCAAATTCCTATACTTGCTGTAGTTACAGGTGGAGAACCTTTGATGCATGATCTTACTCAACTTACAAAAGCATTGCATGCTGCCGGTTTTAAAACGAACATTGAAACTTCAGGATCAAGTCCATTAACAGGTGAATGGGATTGGATTTGTTTATCGCCCAAAAAATTTAAGGCCCCTTTGCAGGAAATTGTTCCTTTGGCCCATGAATTAAAAATTGTTGTGTTTAATCATAGTGATTTTGACTGGGCTGAGAAATATGCTGCAATGGTTTCACCAACCTGCAAATTATACCTTCAACCAGAATGGGATAAGGCGGCAGAAATTACTCCATCTATTATCAATTATATTAAAGCAAACCCTAAATGGGAACTGAGTTTGCAGATTCATAAGTACATCAATGTACCTTAACATCATCTTCAGTATTTAAGTTGTTAATTTGAAGATTAAATTCAATGCAATTGAAAATTCTGTTTATAATATTTGGCTTACTTATTGGTTTTGTTGTTTCTGCTCAATGGTATGATCCTGTTAAAGTTGATATCAAACTGGGATATAAATACGGCGAAGCATTAAATGAAGCAAAAGCAAGAAATTATACAAAAGCACATCAGTTACTGGATGAATGTATAGCAGCAGATAAAAAATTTGTAGATGCCTATTTAAGTAAAGCAGGTGTTTTTTCTGAACAAAAGAAATACAAAGAGTCAGTAACACTTTATCAAAAGGGTTACAATCTCGATTCAGTTTATTTCTCTACTTATCTGCTGCCCTATTCCATTGCATTAGCCGGCAACGGAAATTTTCAGGACGCATTAAACTCCATCAATAAATTCCTTCAAAAGAAAAACCTGAATGAACGTATTATTAAAGCAGCAGAGTATAGAAAACGTTGTTATGAATTTGCCATTGATTATCAAAAAAAATTCCCTGCCACTACTTCTAAATTTTTTCTTCAAAATTTAGGCGACAGCATTAACAGTAAGTATCTGGAATATTTTCCATCCATCACCATTGATGGCAATACATTAGTTTTTAACAGGAGAATTGGACAAGAAGATTTTTTTGTAAGTGAAAAAAAGAATGGCATTTGGGGTAAAGCAGTGCCATTGCCCGGCAATTTAAATACCGAAGAAAACGAGGGTGCACAAACTATTTCGCAAGATGGTAAAACACTTATTTTCACTGGTTGTAATATGCCGGATGGTGAAGGTAGCTGTGATCTTTACTTTTCTTACATAACAAAACAAGGTTGGAGTGAACGTATAAATATTGGCAGAACTATAAATACTGAGTATTGGGAAAGCCAGCCAAGCTTATCACCCGATAAAAGAGTACTTTATTTTGCAGCACGTGATCCTTCGGGATTTGGAGGAAGTGATTTATACATGAGTTCTATACAAGCAAATGGAAAATGGGGAAATCCTGTAAACATGGGGCCCAATATTAATACCAGTGCAGATGAGAGTTGTCCGTTTATACATGCAGATAACCAAACACTTTATTTCAGTTCAAAAGGTCTTCAAGGTTATGGTGATGCAGATTTGTTTTTTGTAAAAAAATTACCCGATGGAAGCTGGAGTAAACCTCAGAATCTTGGGTATCCTGTAAATACCATTGATGAAGAAAGCTCACTGGTAATTTCCAGTGATGGTGTTACCGGTTACTATGCCAGTGATGGCATTGACAGCAGAGGGGGTTTAGATCTATACAGTTTTGAACTACCGGTGCAGGACAGGCCAAATAAAACATTATGGATAAAAGGAAAAGTATTTGATCAGAAAACAAATTTCGGATTACCATCAGCCGTTGAATTAATAAACCTGGCAACTGCACAAACTATTAACAAAGTACAAACAGATGAAGAAGGCAATTATCTCATTACACTTCCTGTAGGTAATGATTATGTTTTTAATGTAAACCGCAGAGGATATTTGTTTTTCTCAGGAAACTTTTCATTGAAACAAAAAGAAAACGACACTACATACATACTTAATATCCCATTAATTCCTATTGAAGTAAATGCAAGTATTGTGCTGAATAATATTTTCTTTGATACTAAAAAAGCTGAACTGAAACCTGAATCCCTTATTGAACTGGATAAAGTGATACAACTGCTGAAAGACAATCCTACTGTACAGATTGAAATAAGCGGCCATACAGATAATGTGGGAAAACCTGCAGACAATCTTATCCTTTCTATCAACAGAGCAAAGTCGGTGATTAATTATTTTTTATACAAAGGTGTTGCAGCTAACCGCATTAAATCAAAAGGGTATGGTGCCACCAAACCAATTGCTGATAATAAGACTGAAACAGGTAAAGCAAAAAACAGGCGTACAGAATTGAAAGTAATTTCAAAATAATTTGATATTTTGTTGGCATGCATTCTGAACTGATTTACGAACTGGCACTCACCTGTGTACCGCAAATTGGCAATGTACAAGCCAGGAACCTGGTTGATTTGTATGGAAGTGCAGAACAGATTTTTAAAGAAAAGAAATCTATTCTTGAAAAAATTGAAGGCATCGGTGAAGTAAGAGCAGCCAACATAAAAAAATTCGACGCATTTAAAGCACAGGAAGATGAAATTAATTTTATAGAGAAATATAAAATCACTCCATTATTTCTTACCAATCCTGATTATCCCAAACGATTACTACATTGTTACGATCCACCTACTTTACTTTTTTACAAAGGCACAGCTAACTTAAACAGTTCAAAAATTATTTCAGTTATTGGTACAAGAAGTAATACGGATTATGGGAAAATGATGACTGAAAAAATATTGGAAGCATTGCAACAATATCAACCATTGGTTGTAAGTGGGCTTGCTTACGGTGTTGATGCGCTTGCACATAAATTCTGTATAAAAAATCAACTGCATACGGTTGGTGTGTTAGCACATGGATTGGATAAAATTTATCCTGCTCAACATACAGCTATGGCAAAGGAAATGATTGCAACCGGCGGAGGTTTATTAACTGAGTTCAGAAAAGATACAAAACCGGATAAGCATAACTTTCCAACACGTAACAGAATTGTTGCGGGCATGTGTGATGCAACCATTGTAATTGAAACAGGCATTAAAGGTGGAAGCATGATCACAGCAAACCTTGCCAACAATTATAACCGTGATGTTTTTGCATTACCCGGTAAAACCACCGATGCAAAAAGTGAAGGATGCAATTATTTAATTCAAAGCAACAAAGCTGTGCTTATAAGAAACGGAGAAGATGTAATAGCACAAATGGGTTGGGAAGAAAAAAAGAAAGAACGCAAAAAGCAAAGAGAATTGTTTATTGAATTAAATGAAGATGAAAAACAAATTATACAATTATTACAGCAAAAAGAAAGTGTACATATAGATGAACTTAATCTTAATTGTTCACTTAACAGCAGTTCTATTGCTGCAGCACTATTAACATTGGAATTACAGGGAGTTGTCCAAAGCTTGCCGGGGAAATTGTATGCACTTATATAAATTAGAAAATAGCAACTATAGATTTAAACAAATAATTCTTTCCCAAATAAAATATTCTTTACCCCAATAATCTCATCCACATCATCCCAAAAAATATGGATACCTGTATTTTTATAATTCCGTCTTTGGCTGGGTTTTGCCTTTTGAAGTTTTTTGCTCCATGAAAGTGGGATATAAACAATGCGTTCATCATCAAGTATAAAAGCAATTTCGTCTTTGATAAAAGCAACATCTTTTATTTTAGGTAATTGTTTAAATGATATTTCATTAACCCAAGCGGATGCTTGTTTTTTATTTTTTATACCCTTTACAATACTCATTGAATGTTGTTAATATGAGTGAATAATTTTCTAATATTACTTTTTCTATCCTTGCCAGTTCTCTTTTAGTAAAACCTGAATTATCTGCCTGAACTACCTGATTGTTTCTTAACCAATACTTACAAACTTTACCTGCGTCATCACCTACATGTATGTGTACTGGTTCACTGCAATCATAACTTACGAAATAAAACCTGAACCCAAATTTAAAAAAAATTGTTGGCATAGTTTCTTATTAGTTTTATAAACATGCTAATGCAAATTAAAGCATTTTCAATCTGACAAAAACAAGCAATTGAGATTCAGAGAATTTTTGTAATGCCAATTCTTTATGTCATTGTTCAAATTTGCCGGCGACCACAATATTTTTAAAAAAGAAAACTGAAGATTGCAATACAGCAGCTCCATTGCTGCAGCACTATTAACATTGGAATTACAGGGAGTTGTTCAAAGCTTGCCGGGTAAAATGTATGGATTAATATAGACATTTGGAGGATATAAGTCTGCTGCCTTACCTTTGCTCATGGCAACAAGAAATAACTCCACTCTCAGCAAAGCTGTCCTCAACAAATTTTTTGGCGAAGGTTTTACGTTTGATGATGTTCTACTCATGCCTGCTTATAGCCAGGTATTACCAAGAGAAACAAACATCAGCACACAATTAACTAAATCCATTCAGCTAAACATCCCATTATTATCAGCAGCAATGGATACTGTTACTGATGCAGGACTTGCCATTGCATTGGCAAGAGAAGGAGGCATTGGAATTTTACATAAGAACATGAGTATTGAAAATCAGGCAGCGCAAGTAAGAAAAGTAAAACGAAGTGAAAGTGGTTTAATCATTGATCCCATTACGTTACATGAAAATGCTACCATTGGAGATGCATTAAAACTGATGAAAGAAAATAAAATCGGTGGCATCCCTATTGTTGATATGAAAAATAAACTGGTTGGCATTCTTACCAACCGTGACCTGCGTTTTGAAACTGATAATAAACGCAAGGTGAGTGAAGTAATGACTTCAGCCAATTTGATTATTGCCCCTGAAGGAACAGATTTTAAAAAAGCACAAACAATTTTAAGTCATCATAAAATTGAAAAACTTCCTGTTGTAAAAAAAGACGGAACATTGATTGGTTTAATTACTTACCGTGATATTCTGCAGGTACAAAGTCATCCACAGGCAGTAAAAGATTCTTTCGGACGATTATTAGTTGGAGCCGCTTTAGGTATAACATCTGATATGCTTGAAAGAGCAGAAGCCTTACAATTTGTTGGTGTTGATATTGTAAGCCTTGATAGTGCACATGGACATAGCAAAGGAGTAATAGATTCACTAAAAAGTTTAAAAAAGAATTTTAAAAAATTACAGGTTATTGCCGGTAATGCAGGAACAGCTGCGGGTGCAAAAGCATTAGCTGATGCCGGTGCTGATGCTGTAAAAATTGGAATTGGACCAGGTTCTATTTGTACAACACGTATAGTTGCCGGTACCGGTGTTCCCCAACTCACTGCAATAATGGAAGCAGCACATGCTTTAAAAACAAAGGGAATTCCTGTTATTGCAGATGGTGGTATTCGTTATACAGGTGATTTGGTAAAAGCGTTGGCCGCCGGCGCTTCTACTGTGATGATGGGAAGTGTATTTGCAGGAACAGAAGAAAGTCCAGGTGAAACCATTATTTATGAAGGAAGAAAATTTAAACAATACCGGGGCATGGGATCTATCAGTGCCATGCAACAAGGAAGTGGCGATCGTTATTTTCAGGATGTGGAAGATGGAATTAAAAAATTAGTTCCGGAAGGTATTGAAGGCCGTGTACCATTTAAAGGAAGTGTGAGTGAAATTGTTCATCAATATACTGGTGGCTTACGTGCAGGTATGGGCTATTGCGGAGCAAAAACAATAAAAGATTTACAACAGGCGCAATTTGTAAAAATTACCAATGCGGGAATGAAAGAAAGCCATGCTCATGATGTGGAGATTACAAAAGAAAGCCCGAACTATTCAAGATAAAAAATCATCTTTAATTAAATGATAGAATGTCTTTTGATTTTTTAAAATCATTCTTATTATTTATAAATTATATTTCTTGAAAAAATTTCAACCACTTCTTCTTTCAATCTTATCGGGTCTATTATTTTTTCTGGCATGGCCCGAAACAAATATCACGGTTGCAATATTCATTGCATTCATACCCCTTTTTATTCTGGAACAGTTTGATTTTTCCGGTTTAAAATTTTTAGGGCTTGTTTATTTATCCATGTTCATCTTTAATGTTACAACCACCTGGTGGATATGGAATTCAACAATGATTGGTGCATGGCTGGCTATAATAGTAAACAGTTTGTTTATGTGTGTGCCGTGGATGGGTTTCAGGTATATGAACAAACGGTTTAATGCACTCATTGGCTATTCTTCTTTTATCTTTTTTTGGTTAACATTTGAATATTCTCACCTGCAGGATTGGGGACTCAGCTGGCCCTGGCTTACCTTGGGAAATGTATTTGCATCAAAAACAGAATGGGTTCAGTGGTACGAATTTACAGGAACAAGCGGAGGAAGTTTATGGAT
>DAIOWB010000142.1:0-7069 GCA_036758725.1 Lacibacter sp. | reverse complement strand
ATGAAGAAATAAAATGGTTTCATCCCGATTAAACCAGGTTAATTGTCGTTTAGCATAATGCCGGGAGTTTTGTTTAATTAATTCAACAGCTTTTTCTAAACTGATTGTTCCATCCAAATAATCAAACAGTTCCCTGTAACCTACTGTTTGCAATGCATTCAGTTCCTTGTTAAGATATAATTCTTTTGCTTCATTAAGCAATCCTGCACTCATCATATCATCCACCCGTTGATTAATTCGATCATACAATTTCTCCCGTGGTAATTCCAATCCTATTTTAATCATTTTGAAATTTCGTTTACGCTTCTCTCCTTTTCTGAATTGAAGAATAGATTTACCGGTTGACAAAACAACTTCCAATGCTCTTAACATCCGTTGAGGATTTTGCATTTCACCATCTTTAGCAAACAAGGGATCATGCAACTGAATTTGTTGTTGCAGCCATTCAATTCCAGATTGCTTATAATTATTCTGCAATTGATTTCTGATTATTTCATCAACTGCCGGAATTTCATCCATACCCTCACAAAAAGCTTTGGTGTACAAACCTGTACCTCCAACCATAATAGCTATATCATGTAGTTGAAAAATTTCTTCAGCAGCCTTCAGAGCATATGCTTCAAAGCTTGCAGCATTGAGATTATCAAAAATTGAATGAGAGTTGATAAAATGATGCTTCACTTCATTGAGTTCTGCAGTTGATGGTTTTGCAACAGCAATAGATATTTCTTTATAACATTGGCGTGAATCTGCAGAAATAATATCTGTATTGAATTGTTTAGCAAGCTGAATGGCCAGTGAGGTTTTACCAACAGCAGTTGGCCCGGATATTAAGAAAACAGTTTTTTTCATTTTGTATGATGAGTTTGTAAAGAACTCAACAAACAGTTTTTAATAATACTATATGTAAAAATTAAAATGCAGTCTCATCATCACCAGTAGCAGTATCATCTTCTTCAGTTGCCGCTTCTTCTTCATTTACACTATTGGCATCATCTTCCCCTTCTAAGCCAAAACCTTCGGCACCAAGTGACAGATCATATTTTTCTTCCATCTCAGCCAGTTTATCACCTATCAGTCCTTTGGTTCCATATTGACTGGGAGCAATTCCTTCTGTTCTAACAACGCATGGAAATGATAGTTTGTGATTTTCTTCTTTACTCACATGAATTAATTCAACAAGGAAAGTCCAGTTTTTATTAAAGTCATAGAGATAAACAAATTTTTGATTGGGTTCTCTTATTTCACTTCCGGCTGTAGTTTCCTCCATTAAAAGAGGTGCGGCTTTGTATTCCTTTTCATACACTTCAAGTGTAATTTCTCTTCCCTGCAGCCAATGATCATTACTACGAAAAAAAGTAGCTTTATGCTTATTATCAAACTCAAAAGCTTTTAAAATAATTTCATGTAATTCTTTAAAGCTTTGTGTGTGTTTAATAATCACATCACGGTATACAGCATCATCTTCTTCCCAATATATCCTGAATCGTAAAAAAGCCATAGTGCTAGTTTGAAATTTGAAGTTTAGAAATTATTCTTATGTAACTATTCCCTTGCAAATATCCCTACAAAAATAGATTTATTCTGTTACAGGAACAAGATTTAGTTCTTTTGCTTTTGTGATCATAAACCCATATGCTGCCGCATACGAATTTTCAATTTCACCATCAAGGATTGCATCTTTAATAGCTGTTTTTAAGTCTCCAACTACTTTTGAAGGCGGCACTCCGAAAGTTTCCATAATTAATTCTCCGGTAATAGGCGGTTGCCAGGTACGTATGTGATCTTTTTCTTCAACCAGTTTGCAACGTTCACGAACCATTTCAAAATTTTGAATATAACGCTGAACTTTTTGTTTATTTTTTGATGTTATATCGGCATTACATAAAGTCATTAATGCATCAAAATCCTCACCAGCATCAAACAATAATCGCCTGATAGCACTATCTGTAATATTTTCTTTAGTTAAACTGATTGGCCTTAAATGTAATTCAACCAACTTCCTTACAAATTTCATTTTCTCATTAAGAGGAAGTTTGAGTTTGGTAAATATTTTTGGAACCATTCTTCCTCCTACTACTTCATGCCCATGAAACGTCCAACCATGGCCTTCTTCAAAACGTTTGGTAAGAGGCTTGGCAATATCATGCAAAATGGCTGCCCATCGTAACCACAAATCATTCGTATTTTCTGAGATATTATCAAGTACCTGTAAGGTGTGATAAAAATTATCTTTATGGCCTTTGCCATCAATATACTCTGCACCGGCAAGTTCAACCATTTGTGGAAAAATGATTTTCAATAACCCACTTTTGTATAACAGTTCAAAACCTATTGAAGGTTTTTCGCTTAAAATAATTTTATTCAATTCATCAGTGATGCGTTCTCCTGATACAATACTGATGCGTTCTGCATTTTCAATAATACCTAACCAGGTTTCCGGAAAAATTGTAAACTTTAATTGTGAAGCAAACCGGATAGCCCTCATCATGCGTAACGGATCATCACTGAAAGTTGTACCTGGCTCCAGAGGTGTACGTAAGATTTGTAATTTTAAATCTTTTACTCCATCAAATGGATCAATTAAACATCCAAAGTCATTTTTATTTAAACTGATTGCAAGAGCATTAATGGTAAAGTCTCTTCGTTTCTGATCATCTTCCAGTGTGCCGGGTTCAACATCAGGTTTTCTTGAATGAGAAGCATAGCTTTCTTTACGAGCTCCAACAAATTCGATTTCGAAAGCCCCCTCTAAATCTCCTCCGCTAAACAGCGGAGAGACTTGTAAACCCTTACTATTATTTGAAAAGTTTATTTTAATGTTTGCAGTTCCGAATGTTTTAAAAAATGAAACTTCTGGTTCTGGTTTAAATTGTTTTGCCACTTCGTGTGCAAGAGCAATTCCATCACCCACGCATACAAAATCAAGGTCTTTACATGTTCTTTGAAGTAATTTATCTCTTACAAAACCGCCAATAAGATAACAGGGCACATTCATCTTTTGTGCACAGTCACCAATAATCTTGAGCAACTCCAGTTCTTTTTCTGAACAATCAATCATCATAAGCTGCAAAAATAAGAAAGGGAAAATGAAAGAAGGAATAAGAGATGCAATCAGAACAACTGCTCATACAAATGCATAACTGCTGCTGATGTATTTAAGTTTGTAAATTTCTGGGCGTGTTGCCATCCTTTTTCTATTGATTCCTGAACCAAATGTTCATCCTTTAAAATTCGTTTCATTTGCTGAGCAATCTCTTCCGGTTTTAAAGGATCAACATAAAAAGCTCCATCACCTCCGGCTTCGGGCAAACAGGAAACATTGGATGTAATTACGGGAATGCGGCTCCATAATGCTTCCAGCACCGGTATTCCAAAGCCTTCGAAAGTTGAAGGATAGATCATAGCTATTGCCTGTTGATAAATAGCCGGAAAATCAGCTGCTGATTGAAAGCTGGGTGAAAATTTTGCAGCCGGAAAATCAGAAAGAAAAATAATTCGATCATCCAGTTTATTTAAGCTGATATAATCTTTTACTTTTTGTTTGTAGGTGGTTCCGTTTCCAATTACAACCAATGGAATTTTTATTTCATCCTGTAACAGTTGCATGGCTTTACAAATGTTCAACAGATTTTTTCGCTCTATTAGTGAACCTACGTATAAAAAATATTGATCAGGAAGTTGATATTGTTCTTTGATGCGTTGCTTCTCTGCTGCTGGAATTACTTTCCCAAAAGCCGGGTTACAGCTTTGATAACACACTTCAATTTTTGATGGGTTGGTTTTATAAAATTCAATAATATCTTCTTTGGTTTGATTGCTGATGGCGATGATTTTATCAGCATGGTTGCAGGCATAGCGGAATTTCTTTGTATAAATGTTACGGTCAATGCGTTTGTATTGTTCAGGATAACGTTCATGAATTAAATCATGTATGGTAACAACTGATTTTATTCCGGTGTTATGAATGTTAACGGGTATTTCATGACTCAGCCCGTGATACAAATCAATTTTATTTTTTTGAAGATCTTTTTTTACCCAGTTACTTCTCCATACTGAAGAAAGTTTTTTTGCTAAAAAAGATTGGGGAAGTACTTCAGTTACATTTTTTAAATCAAGAAAATGAAATAAGCTGGTAGGTTTTGGGTTGAATAAAAAATATTGATGTTGGTTGAAATTTGTTGCCAGCGATCGAATTAAAGTTCTGCTGTAGTGCCCCAGTCCTGTTTGATTATGAAAAGCCCGTTTTGCATCAAAGCCGATGTTCATAGTAGCAAAATTGCAGATAATTTTCCAAAGATACCTGATGAACAGAATTTCTGAAAGATGAAGTGATTGCGACCATGCAGCCATTTCATTGCATGGCAGGTGCAACAGGCGATCCTATGAAAAACTACTGCTGGTATCTTATTTATAAATATTTTCGCAGCAAAATAATATAAGATGAAAGAATTCATTCTGGAAGCTTGGGCAAACAGAGAACTATTAAAAGAGGATAAATACAGTAACGCAGTTAGAGAAGTAATTGAAGAAGTAGATAAAGGCCGTTTACGAACTGCAGCGCCAACAGATAAAGGCTGGCAGGTAAATGAATGGGTAAAACAAGCTATACTCCTTTATTTTGGAATTCAGCAAATGCAAACATGGGATGTGGCTCCATTTGAGTTTTATGATAAAATGCTTTTGAAAAAAAATTATAAAGAGTTGGGCGTACGTGCTGTACCACATGCAGTAGCCAGATATGGTGCTTACCTGGCAAAGAATGTGGTATTAATGCCGAGTTATGTAAATATTGGAGCATATGTTGATGAAGGCACCATGGTTGATACGTGGGCTACTGTTGGCAGTTGTGCACAAATTGGCAAAGGCGTTCACCTGAGTGGTGGCGTTGGAATTGGTGGCGTATTAGAACCCTTACAGGCTAGTCCTGTAATTATTGAAGACGGATGTTTTATCGGCAGCCGTTGTATTGTAGTGGAAGGTGTGATTGTTGAGAAAGAAGCAGTGCTAGGAGCAAATGTGGTATTAACACAATCAACTAAAATTATTGATGTGAGCGGACCGGTTCCAATTGAATTAAAAGGTCGTGTACCTGAAAGAAGCGTAGTAATTCCCGGTTCTTATACCAAAAAATTTCCTGCAGGTGATTATGGTGTTGGTTGTGCGTTGATTATTGGAAAACGAAAACCAAGTACAGATTTAAAAACCAGTTTAAATGATGCGTTGAGAGATTTTAATGTTTCTGCGTAGAATGCTATATTTGCAACCCTGATTTAAAGAATAGTTGCCCAGGTGGCGAAATTGGTAGACGCACTGTGTTCAGGTCGCAGCGTTCGCAAGGATGTGCTGGTTCGAATCCAGTCCTGGGCACTTAAAAAAAAGCAATTCAACATTGAATTGCTTTTTTTATTTATTCTATTGCCTAGTCTTGTTATAAGATCATTTTATTATATACCTAAATCAAAATAAAACAAGCTGGTTAATACCGATTATTATTGCTCAAATACATTTCAATAATTCTTCACCCATTGCTTCTGTACCTAAAAGTTTTTCAGTTGATGTTTGAGCATCAGCAATATCTCTTGTTCTGAACCCGTCTTTCAATACTTTATCTACTGCAATGATCACTGCTTCAGATTCAGTTTTCATTCCAAATGAAATGTCAAGTAATAAAGCAGCAGATAAAACAGATGCTAAAGGATTTGCAACACCTTTTCCGGTAATATCATGTGCAGAACCATGAATGGGCTCATAAACTCCTGTACCATCACCTATTGATGCGCTGGCCAACATGCCCATTGAGCCAGCAATTTGTGATGCTTCATCTGTAAGTATATCACCAAATAAATTAGCAGTCACAACTACATCAAAACGTTTCGGATCTTTAATCAGTAACATAGCAGTAGCATCAACAAACTGATGCTCAACTTCTACATCAGGATATTCCAAAGCAACTTTTTGTATTACTTCTCTCCATAGTCTTGATGTTTCAAGCACATTGGCTTTATCAACAGAACATAATTTCTTTTTCCTTGTTCTGGCAGCATCAAATGCTTTACGGGCAATACGTTCTACTTCATATCTACTATACTCTGCAACATCATAAGCTGTATCACCGTTATTCTTTCTGCCCTTTTCACCAAAATAAATATCACCTGTTAACTCACGGAAAAATAAAATATCAGCACCTTTCAATATTTCAGGTTTAATGCTTGAAGCACTCAGTAATTCATCAAATAATTTTATGGGACGAATATTGGCATATAATCCTAACTCTTTTCTCATCTTCAGTAAACCTTGTTCAGGCCTTACTTTAGCAGAAGGATCGTTATCGTATTTTGGATGACCAACAGCTCCAAATAAAACAGCGTCTGATTTTTTCATCTTTTCCAAAGATTCGGCTGGTAAAGGATCACTGGTTGCTTCAATAGCTACATGACCAATTAATGCTTCATCATACGTAAATGTATGTCCAAATTTTTCTGCTATTCTATCCAATACTTTCTTACCTACTGCTGTTACTTCCTGTCCTATTCCATCGCCGGGGACGATTAAAATGTGTTTTGATGCCATGATTTGTTTAAAGGCAAAGAGTTGAAAGGCAAAGAGGCAATGAGTGCGTGCCTTTCTTCAATCAACTCCTGTTATTTTATTTTTTGAATAATTGAATACAACATTTTGTCAATCTCAATACTTAAATTGATGATTTCAGTCCGGTTTTTCTCTTCAATATATTTCAGATTAAAAGCAATCTCTATCTGTGTTTGCAATTCATACAACGATCCTGCTGCTATCTGCAAAAACCGCTTATAATCCCCTGTAGAATTTCTTCCATAACCTTCTGCAATATTACTTGGTATAGAAACAGCACATCTTCTCAATTGATTCGTTAAGCCATATACTTCAGCAGCAGGAAATGTTTTAGTAACAGAATAAATATCTGTAACTAAAATCATTGACTTTTGCCAAACAATCAGATCCCTATAAGATTTAATTGAACTCATAATTCTAACTAAATAACAAACACGCTTGCCTTGGATTTTGAAGTAGTAATCGCTTTTTCCTTGTC
>DAIOWB010000141.1:0-7106 GCA_036758725.1 Lacibacter sp. | reverse complement strand
CCATGGGCAGTGTTACATAGCTGTGTCTTGTTTGCGGATGGTATTCATACTGCTTGCCGTTTTGATCATTAGTTACTACAAACACAGAAAGTGTTTTGGCTGCACAAAACTGGCGACGTAATTTTTCTGCAGCTCTTGATGTATAGGTTGCAACGGCCTCTTTTAAATCGTTTAATTCATAAACGGGTTTGCCAAACATACGTGTGGTGGCAATCATTTTCTTTTTCTCCAGCGGGTCTTTCATTTCAATACAAGGATAGCCGTTGAGTTCTTTAATTAAACGTACTCCTACCACGCCGCCTAAATTTTTTCTTGCCCATTCTTCATTCATCTTACTCAGTTGCCAGGCTGTTTGTACGTTGTGCCACTCTTTTAACTTGTAAGCATAACGGCCACCAACCCCCCACACATCGCCAACGGGCGTACGCTGTAATGCATCCATTATTTTTTCTTCTGTATCAAGGATCATCATGCAATTGGTAGCCTGTTTATTTTTCTTTGATAAACGATTGGCTACTTTGCTCAGCACTTTTGTTGGCGCCACACCTACAGAAACTTTAATACCCGTCCATTGTTCAGGAATATTTTTCAGTTGTTCTGTGATATGCTGCAGTTGCTGTTGGGGAACTTCATGCAGGTTAATGAATGCTTCATCTACCGAGTATACTTCTACATTGTTGCTGCCGGCTACGTGCCGCAATGCATCCATCACCCGCATGCTTAAATCGCCATACAGATTATAGTTGCTTGAAAAAACGGCTACCCCGTTTTTTTCAATGACTTCTTTGTTTTCATAGTAAGGTCCGGCCATGCCAATGCCCAATGCTTTTGCTTCATCGGTACGTGAAACAATACAACCATCGTTGTTGCTTAATACCACAACGGGTTTGTTGGCCAGTGCCGGCACAAATAACCGTTCACAGGAACAATAAAAACTATTACAATCAACAATAGCGTACATAGGTTGTATGTAACCCTGACGGCGGTTGAAAACCCCGTCAGCGGTTGGTTAAAATTTTAATGATGTTTCTTTTCTCATTCAATGATATATTTTTCTACATCTTTATTCTGCAAGTTTCTTTTGTGTGCCGATTGAAATGCTGTTCTATTTCCAAACCAGTCTATTACTTTTTGTGATGCTATCAAGGAAGAATCGTTATTTAAAACAGCATGGTAGGAAGAAAATTCCCATTCTGTAAAATCGTTGACAAATCCATGCAATTGCGGATTAAAATGACAATACTGAATAACAGAAGTAAGATAATTGTCATGATCAATTAATCTTCTTTCAAACGGTGATTCAAACAAAGGGCCAGTACGATTATATGCTTTGTTGATTGATTGTGCGTAGGAATTAAAAAAATGCGAAAGTTGTTTTGATGCATTTAGTTTAAACATTCCCTCGCCATCCCTTTTGGCAACCTGTACATTTTCGTTAACATATACCAGCAAATGAAAATGATTTTTCAACAGACAGTATGCAAATGTTTCCAGTACATCGGAACAATAGAAAAAGTATTGTTTCAGAAAGAAATAATAATTTTTTCTTTCTTTAAAAAGATCTTCCCTGTTTACACCACGGCTGTAAATATGAAAAAATTGTCCTTCTGTGATTGGTTGAATTTCCATTGTGAAAATTTAAAATTAAAGTTACATTTTCAGCCGCCGTCAGGGTTTGCAACCGCTGACGGGGCTACAACCGCTGACGGGACTACAACGGATGAATACAATACGTAACCACGCCCCACAAGGCAAAATCACTGAACTCCGATAAGTTAATTGGTTTGTAACGGGTGTTCTCCGGAATTAAAAAGGCCGACGAGAAATTTTTGTGAAAGCGCCGCACCAGCAACTCGCCGTTTAATACCGCCACAATAATTTTTCCACTCACTAATTTTAACGAACGGTCAACAATGAGTACATCATTATCAAACATGCCTGCTTCCCTCATGGCATCGCCTTTCATCCGAAAGAAAAAGGTAGCCGGTTTGTTGGTAATGAGATGTTCGTTTAAATCAATGCCCCGTTCGGCATAATCATCAGCAGCGGCGCCAAAGCCTGTTGCATTGGCAGTACGCACTTCCTGCTGTGTAAAGTTTTTACTGCCCTTGTAAGCAGCGCCAAAGAATTGTTCCCCATCCATAAAAAAGAATTTATGTAAAGCTAAAAGATTTAGTAAAATAATACTAAAATTTTGAGGAATTTATTTTTACAGGGGAAAAACCAAAGCAGGATAGCTGAACAGGATCGGAGAAAGTTGTAATGGGATGATGTGTTGAAGAAATTCTGATCACTAAAAGGCAGTGTGAATTTGTTTTCATCCTGAAAATAAAGTGTAAGAAGTATCTTTCTGAAGCAACTTACATTTTCCATTCAATTTTATAACATGAAGTTTAACAGAAAAAACTTTCTTGTACATTCAGCAATGGCTGCAGCAGCCTTAACAGGGCTTTCTTCTTTTTATAACAAACCTAAAAAACGGCAGATGAAAAACAGATTTATCCATCATGTATTTTTTTGGCTGAAGAATAAAGACAATGCAACTGATCAGTTAAAACTCATAGAAGGCCTTACCAAACTATCGGCTGTAAAAACCATCCGGCAATTTCATATTGGCAAACCCGCAACTACCAACCGGGATGTAATTGAAAGAGGGTATGCCATTTCCTGGTTTGTTTTATTTAAAAATGCAGCAGACCAGGCCAGCTATCAAACCGATCCCATTCATTTAAAATTTATAGAAGAGTATGCTCATCTCTGGGAAAAAGTAATTGTGTATGATTCTGTTGATGTGTGATATAAAAATAAATATCGTTTAACTTCATTGTATGAAAACAATCGGACTTATTGGCGGTATTACCTGGCTTTCAACATTAGACTACTATCGGTTGATTAATCAGATGATGAATGAAAAGCTGAGTGGTGATGCTTCGGCCAAAATATTAATGAGTTCATTAAATTTTGAGGAGATCAAATCATTAACGATTGCTGAAGACTGGGATGGTATTGCATCGGTTATGTTAACAGAGGTAACTAAATTAGAAGAAGCCGGAGCCGATTGTATACTGCTCTGTGCAAATACCATGCATAAGATTGCAGAAGAAATAGAAGTTTCACTCAGCGTTCCGCTCATTCATATTGCAGTAGAAACAGGAAAAGAAATTGTAAACAAACAGTTAAGTACTGTTGCCTTACTTGGCACCCGGTATACCATGCAGCTTGATTTTTATAAAGACAAATTAGCTGAACAGGGAATTAAAACCATCATTCCAAACGAAGAAGAAATTCATTATATCAATGCTGCTATTTATAATGAAATGGGAAATGGTATTTTTCTGCCCGAAAGAAAAGAAGGGTTTCTAAAAATCATCAACCGCTTAATCAGTGAAGGTGCAGAAGGAATTATTCTCGGCTGTACAGAAATACCGATCCTCATCAAACAGAAAGATGTATCTGTTCCTGTTTTTGATACCACTGCTATTCATTCAGCAGCAGCGGTAGAGTTTGCTTTAAGCTGATTCTTTACTGTGAAAACAAGGTTCGTTAATTTTTATAGTTGTAACAGATGAAGCAAAAGCTTTGTTACCTTCATTACTCTTATACTTCATTTATGAAACGAATCATTCTCTCCTGTTTTTCTTTTTTAATTGTGATTCATTCTTATTCACAAACTGTTCAGCAAATAGAATCCAAGAGAATGATGTTGCCTAATGGCTGGGGTATAACCAAGATTGGCCGTTCCATTCCACTGGGTGATCTTCCTTTGAATATAGCTGTGAGTAAATCAGGAAAATTAATAGCTGTTACCAATAACGGGCAGAGTGTACAAAGTATACAACTCATTAACCCGGTAACTGAAAAACTACTCGACCAGGTTCTTATTCCAAAAAGCTGGTACGGATTAAAGTTCAGTGCTGATGAAAAACAGTTATATGCATCTGGCGGAAATGATAATATCATCTGGCGTTACAGCATCATCAATCAAAAATTAAAACTGACAGATAGTATTGTATTAGGAAAAAAATGGCCAGAAAAAATTTCGCCTGCAGGCATTGAATTAAACGAACCTGCCAAAACCATGTACGTTGTAACGAAAGAAAATAATTCACTGTATATCATTAATCTTCAAACAAAAAAAATAAGAAAACAAATTCAACTTGATGGTGAAGCATTTGCCTGTGTATTATCACCCGACAAAAAAGAATTGTATATCAGCTGCTGGGGTTGTGACCGTTTGTTAATATTCAATACATCAACAGAGGAAATTGTTGCATCTGTTCCTGTTGGCGACAATCCCAATGATATCTGTATTACAAAAAACGGCAACTATTTGTTTGTTGCTAATGCCAATGATAATTCTGTTTCCATCATCAACAGGAAAGAACGGAAAGTGATTGAAGTGTTAAACGCAGCCATGTATCCCGATGCGCCCAGTGGCTCTACCAGCAATGCAGTTGCTTTAAGTGCCAATGAAAAAACATTATACATTGCCAATGCCGATAATAACTGTCTGGCTGTATTTGATGTGAGCAAACCGGGCAGCAGTCAATCGCTTGGCTTTATTCCAACAGGATGGTATCCTACCAATGTAAAAGTAATTGGCAATAAAATTTTTGTAGCTAATGGTAAAGGATTTACTTCTATGGCAAATCCCTACGGCCCCAATCCTGTAAGAAAAAGAGAAGATGTTACCTATCAGAAAGGTGATAGTTCAAAACCTATTGGTGTGCAATACATCGGTGGATTATTTAAAGGCACACTGAGCATCATCAACGTACCAACAGGTAAGCAATTAAGTGTGTACTCGCAGGTAGTTTATAAGAATACGCCTTATACAAAAGAAAAAGAAAATAAAGCATCAGGAGAAACGGGTAACCCTATACCTATGAAAGTGGGTGATAAGAGCCCCATCAAATATGTATTTTATATTATTAAAGAAAACAGAACATACGATCAGGTTTTAGGAGATGTGCCAGAAGGCAACGGAGATCCTTCGCTTGTATTATTTGGAAACAACATTACTCCCAACCAGCATAAGCTTGTAAAAGAATTTGTGTTGCTTGATAATTTTTATGTTGATGCTGAAGTAAGTGCTGATGGACATAACTGGAGTATGGGTGGCTACGCAACCGATTATCTTGAAAAAACATGGCCCACTTCTTATGGTGGACGTGGCGGTGAATATGATGCAGAAGGAAACCGTTCCATTGCCAATAATAAAAATGGATTTATCTGGGATTTTTGTAAACGTGCCGGAGTCAGTTTCAGAACATATGGTGAGTTTGCTGATGATTATAAACCCAACATTCCTGTGTTAAAAGATAACTTCTGTCCTTATTTTACAAGTTGGGATGAAACAATAAAAGATACTACCCGGTTTTATCAATGGCGCAGGGATTTTGATTCAATGGTTGCTATTCAAAAAGTGCCACAACTCAGTACCCTCCGTTTTATTAATGATCATACAGAAGGATTAAGAAAAGGCAGGCCCACACCCTTTGCTCATGTGGCAGATAATGATTTAGCTGTTGGTTTATTTATTGAACATCTCAGCCAAAGTGCAATCTGGAATGAGAGTGTGGTTTTTATACTGGAAGATGATGCACAGAATGGTGCTGATCATGTAGATGCACATCGTAGCCCTGCTTATGTTGCTGGACCGTATGTAAAAAGAAATTTTGTTGATCATACCATGTATTCAACCGCCTCTATGTTGCGTACAATTGAACTGATTCTTGGTTTGCCTGCCATGTCGCAATATGATGCAGCAGCCACACCTATGTGGAATTGTTTTACATCACAACCCAATTATAGCAGCTTTCAATCGCTTCCATCAAATATAAATCTGCATGATGTGAATACGGTTATGAATGAATGGCAACGTCGTTCAGAAAAATTCAATCTTACAAAAGAAGACGCCGTTCCTGATCTTGAATTTAATATTGTGTTGTGGCACGCAATTAAAGGAGATACTATACCCTTTCCCGGACCAAGACGGGCAGCTTTTGTAAAATTGCTGAAAGAGAAAGATGAAGATGAAGATGATTGATGAATTGTTAGCGGGCATCTGATTGTGATGAATTCAATTTTTTCCAGCTAACAGTTTTAACTACCCTTTCTCAAAAAAAGCTTCGTCATATTCTCAAAGCTTCGTTCCTTTAACCACTTTATTAAATAACAATATGAAGAAACTCATTTTATTAGTTGTAAGTTTTTGTCTTACCGTAACAATCTATGCACAAAGCAAGTACGATCACCGGGAAGCGTTTCATCCATTCTTTTATCCTTATCCCGGTAATGAAGTAAGAAGTGCCAGTGGTGAACCGGGTCCAAAGTACTGGCAAAACAAAGCTAACTACAGCATCAATGCAAGCATTGATCCTGCAAAGCACAACATTAAAGGAACAGTTACTATTCATTATACCAATAACAGTCCGGATGATTTACGTTTCATCTGGCTGCAGTTAGATCAGAATATTTATCGAAAAGATTCCCGTGCAACAGCAACAACCACTACACAAGGAGGCCGATGGGCGAACGGAGAATTTACGGATGGAGAAGTGATCAAATCAATTAAACTGGAAACAAATAACAATACTATTGTTCCCAAATTTGCTGTATCTGATACAAGATTACAGGTATGGCTACCCGAAGTTTTAAAAGCAAACGGTGCATCAACAAAAATTACTATTGAATATGAATTTACCGTTCCGGAATATGGGAGCGACCGTATGGGCCGTTTAAAGCAAAAAGATGGATGGGTGTATGAAATTGCACAATGGTTTCCCCGTGTATGTGTGTATGATGATCTGCTTGGATGGAACACCAATCCATATATGGGACAAGGTGAGTTTTATCTGGAGTATGGCGATATTGATTATGCTATTACAGCTCCATCAACTATGATTGTAGTGGGCAGTGGTGAATTAACCAATCCTGAAGAATGTTTAACAGCAGATCAACTCAAACGCTGGAACGATGCAAAGAACAGTGATAAAACGGTGATGATCCGTACAGCAGAAGAAGTAACAAAACAAACATCAAGGCCATCATCACCAACAGTTACATGGAAATTTAAATGTATTAACACAAGAGATGTGGCATGG
>DAIOWB010000140.1:0-7117 GCA_036758725.1 Lacibacter sp. | reverse complement strand
ATTACCAAATGGCAATTAAGGCAAGGTTTTATTAATAACAATGATGCACACAATAACGCTATTCATGAGTTTGTACACTTAATTGACAAAATGGATGGCACCATGGATGGTGTGCCCGAAATTATTTTAGAACGAAAATATGTTGAACGCTGGAAGAACCTGATGCAAACAACCATTGAACAAATGAAAACTTACGGCTCTGATATAAACATGTATGGAGCCAGCAGTCCTGTTGAATTTTTTGCGGTTATCTCTGAATACTTTTTTGAACAGCCTGAACTGTTAAAAGAAAATCATCCTGAAGTTTATGAAATGCTGGTAAAGATTTATAAAACGGAGATGGTTTTTTAAAACAAATAATTTCATATAACGTCTACTGCCTTTGTTGGTCGCCTGACCAACAAAGGAACTTAGATATGATCAATGAAAAACTTATAAATTCGTCTAGTGCCAACAACAGTTCAAGAGAAGAGTAAGTAATAAAAAAAAATGCCGTTCTTTTTTTTAAAGACCGGCATTAAAAAAATGATTCCCTAAATTTTTTCAACTAAAGATTTTTTTCATCTACTCTTTTTTCCTGTATGTATAAACCCGCTTTGCAATTTTTGTAGCCTTCCCTTTTTCATTCCTTGTAGTACGTTGTGTCCAGTTACCCATATCATCATAAGATTCATAAGTGTATTTGGTAACTGTTGTTGTAGTGCTGTCTTTGGTCACATTCGTATTTGAATTTTCAACCTGTTCATCTTTATCATTATATTTTGTAGCGCCTGAATTTTTTACTTTACCAACACTGTCTTTCATGGTATAAGAAAGTTGTTTGTATTTGTCGTAAGTATTTGCACCTTCAACACGGAACACACTGTCCTTATCATATTGTTTCCAGCTTGTAATCTGGCCTTGTTCATTCTGACTTAATCCTGTATAATAAAATTCCAATTTACCGGTAGAATCATAAGCAAGGGCGCCAGTATACATTCCTTTATCATCCATGGAAGTTTCAATGGAGTTAATTATTTTTCCGTCTTTCATATTCTTTTGTCCCTTCCACATTCCATTTTCGTACCTGGTAATCGTTCCTTCTTCTTTTAAAGTTCCTTTGCTGTCTTTCGTGGTATATTTCACCACATTTCCGTTTTCATCGTATTCAGTAAGAGCAATACAGCAGGAATCCATTGCGCCTATTTTACCTGTGCTGTCAGTTTGATAAGGAGTTTCTTCAATAGAGGAAATGTCACCCTTGAGATTTTCAGCAACCAGATCACTGAAAGTAACTTTACTCCCTGCAGATTTGTTGCCTTCGTTGTTACATGCAAGCATAAAAAAGCCTGCAAAGAGGAACGTCCATTTTTTCATGTTGATTTTTTTAAAAATTAAAAAATAGCAGGGCAGAATCAGCCGGCATCGATGGGGAAGGATAATACTAATATACTTCTTTTAACCAGTACAATCGATTTTTTAATTTTATGTACCTATAAACGGGAATCTGTTTATTAATCTAAAATAGTATGTTTCATTAAACTGACGAAAAAATATAACAACTGCAAAATTCATAACTGATAAAACATTGGCTAAAATGTTTACTCTTTTTTCATAAAATAAAAGTTCATAGGCCGGGAAATATTAAACCCCAAACGTAAATAGAGATCAATGGCCCGCTGGTTATCTTCCCGTACATGTAAGAAAGGTTGTTCAGCATTTTGCAAAATAATCTGCAACTGATGTTGTAATAAAGCAGATGCATAACCCTTGCCCAAATAATTGGGGTGTGTACATACAGCACTGATCTCAGTATAATTTTCTATATGCAGCCGTTGCCCTGTCATGGCAACCAGTTTTTCATTTTCAAAAATACCATAGTACGAACCAAAGTCAATTGTTCTTAATCCAAAAGGGCCGGGCTTAGTGAGTTTCACCAATTGCATCATCTCTTCTACATGCATTTCTGTTAAAGGTTCTACGTTGGGGAATTCAGCTTTAATTTCGTTGCCTTCATATACAAATTGCAATCCTTTTATTTCATGTTGAATTTGCCAGCCTGCAGGTTGAGAAATAAAAGCTGGAATGGCATATAATATTTTTCTGCCAGTTGGAAGTAGTTCATACAAATCTGAAAAACCATTTTGATAATCCTGATGAAAGCCAGCAAAAGGGGAAACCTGTTCATCAAAATATTTCACCTGCTCTGTACCAAAACCGAGATATCGATCGCTGGTTGATAAGGCATTAAAGACGGGGTTTTGCAAGAGATCGTTCACCCAACAAATGTAACAAGAGAACCAAACAAAATACGATCATTCCTTATTGCTGTTCCTTACCTGTTTTTGGTTGCTCTTTTGGTGCAGGCTGTTTTGTTTTTGGAGTACTCTTTTGTATGCGGATGATCTTACGAATAATCTCTGCCACAGGTGCACCTATTCCTAACCGTTGTGCATTGGAATTGGCAGGAACAGCCATTTGGCTCACAGGATCAAACAACATATAATTTCCATCCTGTTTACCTTCAGAATCAAGTGTTCCTTTTGGAACATACAATTGTATTTTCACTTTCTGGTAACCGCTGGGAAAATAGCGGAGGTAATAACCGCCCGCCTTTTTATACCATTGGTCTTTTTGATAATCGACCCGATGTACGATTGATTTTTCACGCAACACTGCCATCCGTTCAAATGCTTCATACGAACTGTTTCCTGTTTCAAAAAGTCGTTTCATACTCACCTGTGCGCCTGTAATTCGTGCATCGGGCAATACTCTTGCAACATCTTTCACCACACCCATTACACCACCTTTTAATTGGAAAATCTGCTTTTTTGTTAAGAGTTGCTGTGCGGTTAATTGTACGGGCCATGAAAGTTTATTGTAATCGGAGCCACTAACAACCGACCATAATAACAGTTGAATATTTTTCTGATTATGTTGCTGCTGTTGTAATGATTTACGTAAAACGGTTTCAACAATTTCCTTTCGATGCGTCTGTAACGGCATTTGCAAATAAGCATCTCTGTCTGATGGATCGGGTGTACCGGGTTGCAGACAGTAGCTTTTATAATCAGCTTCATAATAACCTTCTGCTAAAATAATCTCGCCTTGTTCTGTCTGAGGCAAATCCGTTAAAAGTAGCGGTTGCTCGTTGATCATGATCGTATCAATCAGCGATGCAGTTGACATCTTAGGTTTTTCAACCTGTAATAGTTTGCCATTACTATTGATATAATTTGGAGAAACAGAGGCACAGGCTGTTACAAAAAGAAGCAACCAAAGATGTTTGAGTAGAGTTTTAGGCATACGGTACATTTTAAATGGATCTTGATGAAGAAATAAGTTCTGTATCAACTGAAATGCTGCTACAAGATAGAAAACGAATGGCTGATTTTAAAGTTGTGTTAGGCAAAATATTGTTAAGATCAGGAAGAAGTTCGAAACGAAATTTATCAATACCTGCCATACTTATGAAAGCTAAATGCTACTTTCGCAGTCTTAAAAAAAAACGATGAGCGAAATAAAATTAACAACCGGCGAAATACATACAGCGAAAGGGATTCTGAAATTTGAATTATATGACGACGACGCCCCTATTGCTGCAGCCAATTTTAAAAAATTAGTAAGCGAAGGATTTTACAACGGATTGATGTTCCATCGTGTAATTCCCAACTTTATGATCCAGGGCGGATGTCCTGATGGTACCGGTGCTGGTGGTCCCGGCTATACCATCAACTGTGAATTAACAGGCAGCAAGCAAATTCACGACCGAGGTGTAATGTCGATGGCACACCGTGGAAGAAATACCGGTGGCAGCCAGTTTTTCATTTGTCATAATCGCAACGGAGTAAAACATCTCGACGGTGTGCATACCTGCTTTGGACGTATTACTGAAGATTTGGAAATTATTGATGAAATACGTGCAGGCGATGTAATGCTGAAAGTTATATTGACATAATTTTTTGTTGTCTCAATAGTTAAAAGTCTCCCGTATTTCGTGGGAGACTTTTTTATTACTTGCCAATGCCCGGGCAATTCTTCCACCTGAAGCATGACAATTACTTCGTTTACTTATTGAAACAGCAACAATTTGTAATGAAATTAGTTCTGTGTTGACAACCTGCTCCCTGTAGAGTAAGCGTTGGTATAAAAAAATATGCAGAGCATTCATGCCCTGCATTATTAAAATCTGGTTACTTGTTCAGCAGCTCTCAAGGGCAATGCCTTGGTTCTTGTCCTGAGGCTGACCGAGAATTAAAGTCCTCTCGGATGGTGATGGAGAGAAAATGTCGTTTAAGCAATTCTCAAGGCATTCAAAAACTGTCTTGTCCTAAAATAGGTTTACCCAAATGCTGTTTATCAATGAAGTTATCAACTGTTATTGTAATTATAATTGTAAACGGCTCCTCATTATTGTATCTTTATAGTAGTAGTACTTTTGTTTTATTGTATTGTATAACGTTATTTTTATTAGGGGTAACAATCAACAATAAAATGATTCAAATATAATTGCACCACTAGCCACAACATATTCGTTTAAAAATAAATCAAAGAATTAAGATGCAGTATTGCAATTAAAATACCACTTTAACAATTTATCTTTCACCATAAACAGATTTTTATGAAACGGATTAAGCTATTCCTGCTTGCTTTTTTATTCTTTAATATGTATGCACAGTCGCAGGAAACAGATACAAGAAAAGAACGGAAACGTATTAAGTCAGAACAAAAACAAATGAAAAACCTGGATCTTAATGACAACCAGGGCCAACAAATTAAAGAGATCAACAGCAGGTACAGAGATGCACATAAGCAAATTATGCAAAACGATGCTTTAACACAAGAACAAAAGCAGGAACAGATTCAGGCGCTGAATAAAAAAAGAGTAGCTGACATTCACACAATTGTAGGCCCGGATAAAGCACAAACGTTCGACCGCAACAATCAAAACGAAAAAGAAAAGAAAAAAGTTAAAGAAGAAAAGAAAAACCAGAAAATGGAGAAGCAGGTTAAAGAAAAGAAAGAAAAGAAAAGTAAAAAAGGTTAAACTTACCTGAAGTATGATTTCTTAAACTGATGTTTAAAGAAGAAAAGCTTTTTTAGATTGAAATGTAAACCTGAATATATTTAAAGGGGTTGGCATTGCCAACCCCTTCCTTTAAAATAAAATAAATATTACTTAGGAAGAACTACAGCATCAATAACATGTATAATTCCGTTTTCCGCTTTTAAATCTGTAGCAACAACAGTTGCAGTACCACCATTCTCATCAGTAAGAATTACTTTCCCTTCAATAATAGTAGCTGTAAGTTTACCACCGCTTACTGTTGTTAAAACAGCTTTTCCGTTTCCGTCTTTAATTGCTTTTATAACTGCAGCAGCATCAATATTACCTGCAACAACATGGTAGGTTAATATTTTTGCAAGTATTGCTTTGTTCTCCGGCTTTAAAAGAGTTTCAACAGTACCTGCAGGCAGTTTATCAAATGCTGTATTTACCGGTGCAAATACAGTAAATGGCCCGGCACTTTGTAAAGTGGCTACAAGTTCTGCTGCCTGTACTGCAGCAACTAATGTAGTGTGAACTTTTGAACCTACTGCAATATCAACTACTGTTTTTTGTGCAGATACAAATGAAGCGCTGGCAATTGTGAAAATTGCAATAAACATAAATACTTTTTTCATTTTGATTTAATTTTTATAACACAACTACATTCTCAAAATGAAATGGTTCAGAAAAAAAATGCTATAAGTTTTTTTTAACACTCCTGTTTATTCCTCACATTATTAAATTGCAATTTGGATAAACAAAAACATGTTTTGATTTTAAATTGCCTGCAACTATTAAGTGCTTTTTTTATCAGCTGCTGTCTTCTGCAACAGAAGCAATTGGAGTATTTATATTTACAGAATAAGTATTCTGGCCGGTGAGGACACCGACCAGTAAACGAAAAGAGTAGCTGACATTCACACAATTGTAGGCCCGGATAAAGCACAAACGTTCGACCGCAACAATCAAAACGAAAAAGAAAAGAAAAAAGTTAAAGAAGAAAAGAAAAACCAGAAAATGGAGAAGCAGGTTAAAGAAAAGAAAGAAAAGAAAAGTAAAAAAGGTTAAACTTACCTGAAGTATGATTTCTTAAACTGATGTTTAAAGAAGAAAAGCTTTTTTAGATTGAAATGTAAACCTGAATATATTTAAAGGGGTTGGCATTGCCAACCCCTTCCTTTAAAATAAAATAAATATTACTTAGGAAGAACTACAGCATCAATAACATGTATAATTCCGTTTTCCGCTTTTAAATCTGTAGCAACAACAGTTGCAGTACCACCATTCTCATCAGTAAGAATTACTTTCCCTTCAATAATAGTAGCTGTAAGTTTACCACCGCTTACTGTTGTTAAAACAGCTTTTCCGTTTCCGTCTTTAATTGCTTTTATAACTGCAGCAGCATCAATATTACCTGCAACAACATGGTAGGTTAATATTTTTGCAAGTATTGCTTTGTTCTCCGGCTTTAAAAGAGTTTCAACAGTACCTGCAGGCAGTTTATCAAATGCTGTATTTACCGGTGCAAATACAGTAAATGGCCCGGCACTTTGTAAAGTGGCTACAAGTTCTGCTGCCTGTACTGCAGCAACTAATGTAGTGTGAACTTTTGAACCTACTGCAATATCAACTACTGTTTTTTGTGCAGATACAAATGAAGCGCTGGCAATTGTGAAAATTGCAATAAACATAAATACTTTTTTCATTTTGATTTAATTTTTATAACACAACTACATTCTCAAAATGAAATGGTTCAGAAAAAAAATGCTATAAGTTTTTTTTAACACTCCTGTTTATTCCTCACATTATTAAATTGCAATTTGGATAAACAAAAACATGTTTTGATTTTAAATTGCCTGCAACTATTAAGTGCTTTTTTTATCAGCTGCTGTCTTCTGCAACAGAAGCAATTGGAGTATTTATATTTACAGAATAAGTATTCTGGCCGGTGAGGACACCGACCAGTAAACGAAAATTAATGTATAACTTGTTGATTGGTGGGGCTACCAACAACCGCATAGGAGTTAACCTAAATTAAACCGTTTTCTTAGGTGGCAAATCAAATGCGATGGCTTCATGTTCAAAATG
>DAIOWB010000139.1:0-7156 GCA_036758725.1 Lacibacter sp. | reverse complement strand
TTGCAGATTTGCTCACCAGTATTTCTACAACCGATGCTGATTTTGTAGTAAAGCTTATTGATGTATTTCCAAGTAATTTCAGTTACACTGGTGAAAGACAAGCTATGGGCAGACAAGGCACAACTTCATATCCTATGGGTGATTATCAAATGCTGGTACGTGGTGAAGTGATGCGTGGAAAATTCAGAAACAGTTTTGAAGTGCCTGTTGCTTTTACTCCAAATAAAATTGAAAAGGTAAAATTTGAATTGCCTGATGTAGCTCATACATTCAAAAAAGGACATCGCATCATGATACAGGTACAAAGCAGTTGGTTTCCGTTGGTTGATCGTAATCCGCAAAAGTTTGTGAATATTTATGAAGCTACAGAAAGCGACTATCAAAAAGCAAACATCAAAATATGGCACGATGCAAAGAATGCATCCAATATTATTTTACCTGTTTTAAAATAATTAAGTTTATCAATAAGGCCTCATCGTTTTGGTGAGGTCTTATTTTATAATTTCTTTTAACTTCTTCTCCAAAGCTTCTCCTCTTAAATTTCTTGCCACGATATATCCATTGGGATCAACCAGAATATTAAAAGGAATTCCTTCAATGCCATATTCCTGTACAACGGCAGTTTCCCAACCTTTTACCTCACTAACTTGTGTCCAAGTATATTGATCATCATTTACTGCTTTCAACCATTTGTCTTTGCTTTGATCTAATGATACTCCAAATATTTCAAAATTCTTTTCTTTGTATTTTGAATATGCTTTCACCAGGTTAGGGCTTTCTGCACGGCAGGGGCCACACCAGCTTGCCCAGAAATCTACCAATACATATTTCCCTTTGAAAGAAGAAAGTGAAATCATAGTTCCATTCACATCTGGTTGTGAAAAATCAATAGCCTTTACTCCTGCCATTGTTTTTTTCCCAATTGCTATCTTTTCTTTTAACTGCATTCCTTCTTCACTGTTTTGTAATGCAGGGCTTAGCATAACAAACATGGGTTCTCCTTTAGCAGCATCCATTTCATTGCCAACAGCTTCTTGTGTTAAATACAACGATACAAAGGATGACGGATTTTCCTTTACAAATGCAAACTGTTCATCATAATACAACACCTGCATACCGGTATACAATTCAAATACTTTTACAGCAGCTTGTTTTTTATTTTGTTTCTGATAATAATCGTAAACCTCACCAAACTTGCTCTCAAGCCTTAATAATGGTTTAATTTTTTGCTGATAACTCTGATACTCATTTACTACAGATGAACCTTTTACATCAGCATCCCATAAAAATGTTTTGGTTGAAACTGTAATTACTCCGGTATCAATAAATAAGTTGATTGAATTTTGTTCAAACTCAAGACGATTGAATGTTTTATTCTTTGCAGAAATTTCCTGTAACATTAAATTGGCAATCCCCGGTTTGGAAATGGTTCCTTTAATAGTAAACTTTCCGTTTACAACTTTTGCTTCATCTCCATCGCTCCCATTATTCCAACTTAGCAGTACACTGTATTTTTTAGTACTAATGGGCAAGGTGCCGTTTAATACAAATTTTTTTTCCTGTGCTAAAACAGAAGAACCTGTCAGCAACATAAAAACAATCAGTAAACGGTGCATATTATTTTGTTTTGAAAATTTCCTGCAGTTTGGTTTGTAACTCATCACCACGCAGATTTTTGCCTATGATAATTCCATCGGGGCCAATCAGTAAATTTTGAGGAATAGCTGTTATTTTATACAATTTAGCAGCTTCGTTACTCCAGAATTTTAAATCACTCACATGTGTCCATGCAAGGCCATCATCTTTAATTGCTTTTAACCACGATTCCTTTGAACGGTCGAGTGAAACACCCAACACAGTAAAATTTTGTTTGCGGTATTTATAGTATGCAGCAACTAAATTAGGATTCTCCATACGGCATGGGCCACACCAGCTTGCCCAGAAATCAACCAACACATATTTGCCTTTAAATGATTGAAGAGAAACCATATTACCCGATGTATCTGTTTGCGAAAAATTTATTGCTTCGGAACCAACAGATCCAATTTTATTTTCTTTTACAATATCATTCACCATCCGGCCATAAAAACTTTTTTGTGCACTTTGGCTGAGTTTTGCAAATCGCTGATCTAATATTTCAGGTTGTTGAAAAAACTGGTAAAGAATATAAAGAAGCAAAGGAGTAACTGCCGATTGTTTGTGCTCATCAATAAACAACTCAGCTTTTGTATTTAATTCGGCTATGAGCGATCTGGCAACTGTATATAGTGAATCCTGTTTGCTTTGCATAGCAGGATTTGAAATTTGTTTCCCCAAAAGATCTAACTGTTTAAAGAATGGATCGAATTTCATTCTGAAATCTGTAAACTCATCGTTTGATTTTGATCCTTTTATTTTTGCGCTTGATAATGAATCTATATGTCCGCTAACAGTTACATCAGAAGCGTCAAGAAAAATTCCCAGGTTCTGATTACTGCCTTCTATTTCTAAAACATGCATGGCACATTCAGTAAGATTTCCTTTTAATTCAAACATGCCATTTTTAATAACAGTTTCACCCAGCGATTCACTTTGCTGGTTATCTAAACGCAAATTTACTTTTGCATTTTCTTTAGCGCCACTTATGGTTCCTTTAATAGTAAAAAGTTGTTGTGCCTTTAATGCAACCGATACAAAAGTGAACAGGAAAATAAATAACAGGTTCTTCATCTTATTCTGAATGTCTTTGTTTAAGTACGTATATAATATCCTGCAAAGAAACATTTTTGGCTCTTAATAAAACCATAAAATGAAAAAGCAAATCTGCCCCTTCATTTAAAAAAAGTTCTTCGTTATTGTCTTTCGCTTCAATAATTACTTCAGTAGCTTCCTCTCCAACTTTCTGAGCAATCTTATTAATGCCTTTATCAAACAAACTCTTTACATAACTTTTTCCATCAGTGCTCTTTCTTCTTAAATCAATAATCTCTTCTAAGTACGATAAAAAGTCATCTTTATGATTTTTTTCGCTCCAGCAGGTATCTGCACCGGTATGGCATACAGGCCCCGCAGGTTCAGCTTTAATAAGCAACGTGTCATTATCACAATCAAGTAACACCTGTTTTACAGTTAAAAAATTTCCACTCTCTTCACCCTTCATCCAAAGCCGGTTTTTACTTCTGCTGTAAAAAGTTACTTTGCCAATTTCTTCCGTTTGTTTAAATGCATCTTCATTCATAAAACCAAGCATCAACACTTTACTGGTTTTAAAATCCTGAATAATGGCAGGTACTAATCCGTCGTGGTACTTTTTAAAATCTGGTTTCAAATTATTTCTTTTTTTATTGAGTCATCACCAGTACATTCTTCATCTGCATTGGCGTTGTGATTAACCCCGTTATTCGGGGCACATTTGTACAAAATTAATGATATTCGGCCCCTATCTCCATCTCTTTCCCCAAAGGAGAAAGAGCGGTACTTCATCTTTTTCTTATCCTTCAAATCTTTCACATCAACATTTCTTCAAAAATCATCACATCTTAAAATGTTTGAATTTTATTGAACCATTTAGCTAAGCATGGGCTGTGCCTCGATGGCTTCACCCTTTGGGGGAAGTCGGAAGGGGGCCTCTTATAGCTATGTTTCTCTCTATCAAAAAAGCTTTCAAATCAGCAATTTCAATTTCTTTAAAATGAAAAATGCTTGCTGCCAGTGCCGCATCTGCATGAGCCATCTGAAACACATCAGCAAAATGCTGCATTGTACCTGCACCGCCACTTGCAATAACAGGAACTTTTAATGAAGTGGCTAATTGCTTTGTAATGTCTAAGGCAAAACCTTTCTTGGTTCCGTCGTTATTCATACTGGTAAGTAATATTTCACCGGCACCAAGTTCAACAGCTTCCTTTGCCCAGTCGAAACATTTTTTACCGGTCTTTGTTCTGCCTCCGTTTAAATACACATACCATTCCCCATCTTCTTCTTTTTTTGTATCAATTGCCAGTACACAACATTGGCTTCCTGCCGCCATTTCTATTTCATGAATTAAAGCCGGCCTTTTAAAAGCAGCCGTATTCACACTCACTTTATCAGCCCCTGAGTTTAATAACACACTCATATCTTCAATAGTACTTATTCCACCACCAACTGTAAAAGGAATATTTACGTTCCGGGCAATTCGCTTAACCAATTCACTCAGGGTTTTTCTTTTCTCAACCGTTGCGGTAATATCTAAAAAAACCAATTCATCAGCACCTTGTTGTGCATACAAAGCTCCTAATTCTACGGGGTCACCTGCATCTCTCAGATCAACGAAATTGGTACCCTTAACTGTTCTACCATCTTTTATATCCAGGCAGGGAATAATGCGTTTTGTAAGCATAAAAAATAAAAAAGGCTTCAACTTAAGTGAAGCCTATGTATAAACAAAGATAAAGATTATGGTTTAGGTAAAATTGTTTGTAATATTCTTCCTGCTCCTATTAATTTTCTGCTCCAGTAACCATCATTCAAATCACTGATCATCACTCCTTTTGAAGTAGAAGAATGCACAAACTTATTATTCTGCAGATACACACCTACATGGGAAACCCCACCTCTTGTATTAAAGAATACCAAGTCACCTTCTTTCAGATCTGCAATTGGTATCCACGAAGAAAATGATCTCTGTTCATGAGCCGTACGTGGCAATTGTACCGCAAAGGTCCCCAGTATAAGTGTTTGTACAAAGGCTGAACAATCAATTCCTTTTTTTGTAGTTCCACCCATACGGTAAGGTGTACCCCACCAATGATCTATGGTTTCGTACAAAACAGTATTTAATAAATTTTCAACAGGCACATCTAAACGGATGGCATATTTAAAATTTGTGATTGAAAAGTTTTCAAGTGAAGAAGCGTAATTAGCAAAACTTTTTGTTGTAAAAAAACCAGTCTTATTTTTCTGTGATGTGGTCTCCTTACCTGCCTTAACAGGAGTAATTAACGGATCAACAGTAATATCTTCAATAAACGGAGTTTTTTTATTTTGCACAACGGAAGTTTCATTTCGGTTTTTTAACTGAAATGTACTTTTAACCGCACTGCAACTGCTGAGCAATAAAATGACAATGATATAGTGAAGTATATTCTTCAGAGGATTGATTTTTTAAAACCGGGGCAAAAGTAGGTCATACACCCAAAAAGAACAAAAAAACAGCCAAATCGTCCACCCTCAAAATTCAATTTAGGAAGGAACTCTGCCATATTAACACCCGGTTCTTTTTCATAAACAGGGAATTGTGGAAATTATTGTCCTTATTATCTGCTTTGTAAAAGCGAAATTTGAGGTTCCTTATGTCGAAATTTTCTCATCTCCACGTTCATACGCAATTTTCTTTATTGGATGGAGCGGCCTCCATCAGTGCTTTATATGCCAAAGCTATAGCAGATGAAATGCCAGCAATAGCCATCACTGATCATGGTAATATGTTTGGTGCTTTTCAGTTTGTGGCTGAAGCTTATAAAAACAAAAGAGATGATGGTACTCTCAAAATAAAACCCATTGTTGGCTGCGAATTTTATTTAACAGAAAAACGGCAAACCATTTCGTTTACCAAAGAACAGAAAGACCGTCGTTTTCACCAGGTGCTACTGGCAAAGAATGAACAGGGTTATAAAAACCTGGTAAAGCTTACATCGCTGGGTTATATTGAAGGGTTGTATGGTAAGTATCCACGTATTGATAAAGAACTCATTCATAAATATCATGAAGGATTAATTGCAACAACCTGTTGCTTAGGCGCATCGGTACCGCAAATGATTTTAACCAAAGGTGAAGAAGAAGCAGAGAATGAATTTAAATGGTGGCTCAATATTTTTCAAAAAGATTTTTATGTAGAAATTCAACGGCATGGATTGGAAGAACAGGATAAAGTAAATGCAGTGTTATTGAAGTTTGCAAAAAAATATGATGTAAAAATTATTGCAAGCAATGATTCTCACTATGTAGATCAAACAGATTTTAATGCACATGATATTTTACTCTGCATTAATACAGGTGAAAAACAATCCACCCCCGCCATGCATGAATTTGCAGATGATGATGTAAGTGTAAAAAATAAACGTTTTGCCTTTCCCAATGATCAGTTTTATTTTAAAACAACCGGGGAAATGAAACAGTTGTTTTCAGATATTCCGGATGCCATTGATAATACTAATGAAATTGTTGATAAAGTTGATTTGCTGAATCTCAAAAAAGATATTTTACTTCCTGCATTTCCTGTACCAAAAGAATTTCAGATTCATGAAGATGCCAACCTCAATCAATGGGAATATTTAAAACATATTACATACATAGGTGCCAAAGACCGTTATCATGAAATTGAAGAACACATCCGTGAACGTATCGACTTTGAATTGTTCACCATCAAAACCATGGGCTTTGCCGGTTACTTCCTTATTGTAAGTGATTTTATAAAAGCTGGAAGAAGCATGGGTGTGTTTGTGGGTCCTGGTCGTGGTTCAGCTGCTGGAAGTGTAGTTGCATTTTGCATAGGTATCACCAACATCGATCCTATTAAATACAATTTACTTTTTGAACGTTTTCTCAATCCTGATCGTAAGTCAATGCCCGATATAGATACCGACTTTGATGATGAAGGCCGGCAAAAAGTAATTGATTATGTAGTTGATAAATATGGCAAAGCACAGGTAGCACAGATCATTACCTATGGCACCATGGCGGCAAAATCAAGTATTGCTGATGTTGCAAGGGTAATGGATTTGCCACTGGCAGAAAGCAGGGCATTATCAAAACTGGTTCCTGAACGCCCAGGTGTAACTTTAAAAAGAGTATTGCATGCACCGTTACAGGGTGAAAAAAGTTTGGTTGAAAAAGAAGGTTTAGGACCCGATGAATTGGAAACAGTAAAAAAACTAAGACAGATTTATAATGGTGATGATTTGCCTGCAAGAATATTACATGAAGCAGAAATCCTGGAAGGATCAGTTCGTAATACAGGTGTACATGCTGCAGGAATCATCATTGCCCCAAGAGATTTAACTGATCTGATTCCTGTTTGTATTTCAAAAGAATCAGATCTCTGGTTAACACAAATTGAAGGAAGTGTAATTGAAGACAGCGGTGTAATTAAAATGGACTTCCTTGGTTTAAAAACTCTCAGCATTCTTAAAAATGC
>DAIOWB010000138.1:0-7223 GCA_036758725.1 Lacibacter sp. | reverse complement strand
AGCTTTGCCAGTTCTGTTGCACGCATTTTGGCATAATCATTTAATCCCCACCATTCAGGCACAACTAATACTGCCGGACGAACACCCTCTTTATTTTCATCATATACAACAAATGCATTCATTGTTACACTGTCGGCATTATAAGTAATGTTTTCTTCCTTTAAAGCTGGTTCTTTTGTTTCGCTTGTTTTTGATTCATTATTACAGGAAACAAAAAACAAAACAGTAAAAGAAATGAAGATTGCTGTTACTATTTTTTTCATAAAAATTTTTTTAAATGATTAGAACTATTCAATAACCACAAAGTGACAAAAAAGTTTTGACAGGGACCACTTAAAATGTAACGGGTTATATATAAAGGGTGTCGGTTGAATAATGATCTTTTGATGAAGGGCTGCGGTGCCTGCAGGGTTTAGTGGCGCAAACAGGCGCCACCGCAGCGAAGCGGAGCCCGAAAGGGACCGGACAATTGATAAAACAAGCATCGCAGCCCAGAGCCACAAACAAGTTTTCCTCATTTTTAAATTATCCTATTTTCCATTTTTCAATTCACTGCTCCACCCTTACCTTTGCGCCCTGAATAATAACCCTCTATTTAAATACATTTAATATGGCCAATATTGGTAAGGTGAAACAAGTGATTGGTGCCGTGGTAGACGTTCAGTTTAGCGGTACACTTCCTGAAATTTATAGTGCTCTTGAATTAAAACGCCCGAACGGGGATATCCTGGTTCTGGAAGTACAGCAGCATCTTGGAGAAGACAGTGTACGTACCATTGCAATGGATGGTACAGAAGGTTTAATGCGTGGACTGGAAGTGGTTGATACAGAAAGAAACATTGTAATGCCTACCGGTGACCTGATCAATGGCCGTTTATTTAATGTAACCGGCGATGCAATTGATGGTTTGCCACAAGTGAGTAAAGCCAATGGCCGCCCCATTCATAATCAGCCCCCGGCTTTTGAAAATTTAACTACAGCTACAGAAATTTTATATACAGGTATTAAAGTAATTGACCTGATTGAGCCATATGCAAAAGGTGGTAAAATTGGTTTGTTTGGTGGTGCAGGTGTGGGTAAAACAGTATTGATTCAGGAATTGATTAACAATATTGCAAAAGGTTACGGTGGTTTATCAGTATTTGCCGGTGTGGGTGAGCGTACCCGTGAGGGAAATGATTTGTTGCGTGAAATGATTGAAGCAGGCATTATGAAATATGGTGATGCATTCAAACACAGCATGGAAGAAGGCGGATGGGATTTGAGCAAGGTTGATATGGAAGGATTGAAAGACAGTAAAGCAACCTTTGTGTTTGGACAGATGAACGAACCTCCAGGTGCCCGTGCCCGTGTTGCTCTTTCTGGTTTAACCATTGCTGAATATTTCCGTGATGGGGATGGTACAGGAAAAGGAAAAGACATTTTATTCTTTGTTGATAATATCTTCCGTTTTACACAGGCAGGTTCTGAGGTATCAGCATTGTTAGGCCGTATGCCTTCAGCGGTAGGTTACCAGCCAACGCTTGCTACTGAAATGGGATTGATGCAGGAGCGAATCACTTCAACCCGTAATGGTTCAATTACATCTGTACAGGCGGTGTATGTACCTGCGGATGATTTAACTGATCCGGCACCTGCAACAACATTTGCTCACCTTGATGCAACAACGGTATTAGATCGTAAGATTGCCGATTTGGGTATTTATCCTGCGGTGAATCCATTAGAATCTACTTCAAGAATCTTAACTCCGTTAACTGTTGGTGAATCGCATTATGCTACGGCCAACCGTGTAAAACTGATTCTTCAGCGTTATAAAGAATTGCAGGATATCATTGCCATTCTTGGTATGGATGAATTGAGTGAAGAAGATAAAATGACGGTTTTCCGTGCAAGAAAAGTGCAGCGTTTCCTTTCTCAACCGTTCCATGTTGCAGAAGCTTTTACCGGTTTAAAGGGTGTGTTTGTTAGTATTGAAGATACCATACGTGGTTTTAATATGATTATGGATGGAGAAGTAGATGAATATCCTGAAGCAGCATTTAACCTGGTTGGTACAATAGAAGATGCTATTGAAAAAGGTAAGAAGTTAATGGCAGCAGCAAAGGGATAGGAAGGCTCGGCCCCCTAAATCCCCCAAAGGGGGAGTTGGAAAGGTAGCATCAAAATTTGTTTCGAATAGTTCTTTAATTTTTAGATCATGTTATGTGTTGCCATCAGTGGTTTCTTAATGAAGCTTTTGTTGCGTCGCACACTTGTACTTATAGTTCTTTAATCATCATTAATTTAAAAATAAAAAGTAATCACTTACATTCTTAGGGCTGTGAGTGGTGTTCCTCCCCTTCGGGGAGGTTAGGAGGGGCCATGAATTTAGAAATTTTAACTCCACTTGGAAAAACATATAGCGGCGAGGTAATTGGTATACAGTTACCCGGTATTGCCGGTAGCTTTGAAGTATTGGATAACCACGCTCCAATGGTGAGTGCTTTAAAAGCAGGTCAATTGAAAATATTAGTTGAAAAAAACCGCAACGAATTATATAATATACAAGCTGGTTTTGTTGAAGTGCTCAACAACAAGGTAACCGTATTAGTTGAAGGAAGTGCGGCAGTAGAATAAAAACTTACAATCCAATATATAATAGTCCTGCTAAATTTTAGCGGGACTTTTTGTTGGCCTCCCCAAACCCTAAAAAGGACGGGGAATCAAAGCACAGCTGTAGAATAAAAAGTTTCAATTTATTTATAGCGGTACAAAGTATTTCTCTAAAAGCAACTGCTACAAAACAAAGAAAGAAATAATTTTCATTATGTAATTTTTCTCTCACCTGCATCCATCATTCATAAAACAAACTGTTTATGAATACGAAATGGATACAACTCATTCTTTTCTTTTTCCCTTTTATTTTAGCGGCACAAACAATGAAACGGGTTCCAATTGAAACAAAAATGGAACAGGTAACTGTGTTCTTAAAAGGGGCACAGGTAAAACGAACAGGGAAACAACTTATTAATCCCGGAAAACAGGAAATTGTTTTTACAGGCATTTCAACTGACATTGAAAAGCAAAGTGTACAAATAAAAGCAGATGGCAAACTCACAATTCTATCCGTAAAAGTGCAACGGGATTTTTTAAATGAGCAGGAAGTAAGAGAAGAAATTAAACTGTTGCAAAGTAAACATACACAGTTGAATGAAAAAATATCAGTAACAGGTAAAATGCTTGAAGTATATAAGCAGGAAGAAGCCATGATCATTAAAAATCAGCAGATCGGCGGAACAACTGTAACATTAAAACCAGAAGAATTAAAACAGTCGCTCGACTTTCAACGACAGCGTTTGGCAGAAGTATTAAAGCTTCAACTCTCACAAGAAAAAGAAATGGATGAAATGGTAAAAGAGAGAAATAAAATTTCCAATCAGTTAGCAGAGTTGAATAAAAAAATTGATTTATCTACCAATGAAATAATTGTTCTTGCTGATGTAAAAGAAAATGCATCGGTTCCATTTGAAATAACTTACCTGGTACAAAAAGCAGGCTGGTATCCAACATATAATATACGAGTGAAGGATGTGGTGAGCCCGTTAAGTATTGAGATGAATGCGAATGTTTATCAAACAAGTGGTGAAAACTGGAACAATGTAAAGCTTGTTTTATCAACCGGTAATCCCAATGAAAATAATACAAAGCCATTTCTTACACCATGGATGCTTTATTATGTAGATGTAAATACAAGTAATTATATGAAGCAATGGAATATTGCAGGTGCCGATCAAATGCTGATGGGAAGAGTTACAGATGACAGGGGAATTCCATTAGCAGGTGCAAATGTACATGCAAAAGGAACAACAAACGGAACAGTAACAGATGCAAATGGATTTTACCGTCTTAAGTCTTCAGGAATGTATAATACAATTGTAGTTTCTTATATAGGTTATGATAGTTATGAATTTAATGCAGGGAAAAATTTTGCAAGTGTAGCATTAAATCCAAGATCAGATAATCTAAGCGAAGTGGTTGTAACAGGATATGGAATGAATAAAGAATTAGCTGGCAGTGTTCCGGGAATACAAATACGAGGGAATTCAACTATTAAAAATAAAAGCGAGCCACTTCAAATTATTACAACATTTCAACCTATTACTACTCAATATGAAATTCAGGAAATTACATCTGTGAATAATGATGGTAAAATGAACAGCATCAGCATTACTGAAACAAGCACAGCAGCTTATTATGAATATTATACAGCACCCAAGTTAGACGAAGCAGCATATCTCACAGCCAAAATCACCAACTGGCAGGATTTAAATTTAATTCCAGGTGAAACCAATTTGTTTTTTGAAGGAACTTATTTGGGAAAATCTTATCTCGATTTAACCGGCAGTTCAGATACATTGTCTCTTTCTTTAGGTGTTGACAAAGGAATTTCTGTAAAACGCACACTGATGAAAGATTTCAGCACCAAAAAATTCCTTGGTAATAACAGAACTGACATTAGAGAATATGAAATTGCCATCCGTAACAATAAAACTGTACCGGTGAATTTAATTATTGAAGATCAGTTCCCTATTTCTACACAAAAGGAAATAGAAGTTGATGATTTAAAATATGAAGGTGGAAAATTAAATGAAGAAACAAAAATAATTACCTGGATTTCTATTGCAGAGCCTAAACAGCAAAAAAAGCTAAATCTGAAATATTCAGTTAAATATCCCAAAGAAAAACATCTTGATATTGATTAATAAAAAATAAAATTTACCGTTTCTGTCAGGAAGTAAAAAAACTTAATATCTTCATCGCTCACAGAACAAAGTGATGCAATTATGAACAGGATAATCAGCGGAATTCAACAAGTGGGAATAGGTGTTACAAATGCAGACGAAGCATTTAGCTGGTACAGTAAAGTTTTTGGTACTGATGTGGTTGTTTTCAAGGATTCTGCAAGAGCTGAACTGATGAAAAAATATACCGGGGGTGAAGGTCATGAACGTTATGCTATTCTTGCTTTAAACATGCAAAGCGGTGGTGGTTTTGAAATATGGCAATATACCAGCAGAAAATCCATGCCGGCAGCTTTTGAAATTCAATTGGGTGACCTTGGAACATTCATAGTAAAAATAAAAAGTAAGGATGTTAAAGCTACATATAAGCTGTATAAAGAACTCGGAGTTGCTCTCTTGTCAGAGCCAATAAAAAATCCCGGAGGCATAGAAAGTTTTTTCATGAAAGATCCTTACGGAAATATTTTTGAAATAATGGAAGATGCATATTGGTTTGTTAATACAGGCCATTTAACCGGAGCGGTATGTGGTGTTACAATTGGCGTTTCATCTATTGAAAAAGCAAAGGTTTTTTATGAGGAAGTTCTGGGATATGATATTGAGCTCTTTTCAACTGAAGGCGAATACCCTGAATTTAAAAACATACCTGGCGGTACACATAAATTCAAACGTCTTTTGCTTGGACATACAAGAGAAATGGAAGGTGCTTTTTCAAGATTGTTTGGATCAACAGTAATTGAATTAATAGAAGTTACAGACAGAACGCCTAAAAAAATATTTGAAAACAGGTACTGGGGTGACCAGGGTTTTATTCATGTATGTTTTGATATTAATGGAATGGAAACACATAAAAAAATATGTGCTAATGCCGGATACCCTTTTACTGTTGATAGTGCAGACAGTTTTGATATGGGTGAAGCAGCTGGACATTTTGCTTACAATGAAGATCCTGATGGAACTTTAATAGAATATGTAGAAACGCATCGTGTTCCCATTCTTAAGAAAATTGGATGGTATTTAAATCTGAAAAGAAGAAACCCTGCAAAGCCTTTGCCCAACTGGGTTGTACGAAGTTTAAGTTTCTCAAGAGTAAAAGAAAAGAAATAAAATAAAATCAGTTCAGTTGAGGATCAATGGGGTAGTTCACCAATTGTTTATACTGTCCGCCCATTGATTCAAGCGCTTCTTTCCATATTGCATTAGTATCTGCATGAAAAACGAGTTTTCGGTTAGCCTTTACAGTAAGCCAACTTTTTTCAGTTAATTCATTGTTGAGCTGTCCATCACTCCATCCACTGTATCCAATAAAAAAACGGATTTTAGAAAAATCTAATTCACCCTTTTTCATTAACTCAGAAAGTATTTCAAAATCACCACCCCAATAAATTCCATCAATAACTTTTTTAGCGCCGGGAATTATGGCCGGTAACTGGTGAAGAAAATGAAGCGAATCTAATTGAACAGGGCCGCCATAATAAACAGGTTCAGATATACCTTCAAGACCAATAATTAAATCGCCAATATTTTTATTATAGGTTCTGTTAATTACAAAGCCAAAGCTGCCTTCTTCATTATGTTCACATAATAGCACAACCGTTCTCATAAAGTTGGGGTCTTTAAGAAAAGGATCAGAGATTAGTAAAACACCATTGCCTGCTTCAATCATGCCATTAAATTACATTTCATTTTTTAATTATTGAAACCAATTTTATATCCTTTTGCCGGCAGCATCCTAAAATACAGTTAAATCAAAAGCTGCTGGCACTTTTATAAGTTTTAATGATGAGGTACGGTTATTTTTGCAAATATGAAACGGATATTCCCTGTATTAATCGTGCTAATCACACTGTCCTTACTGGGCATCATCTTTATACAGGTATCCTGGATACGCACCTTGGCACTCTTCAGGGAAGAACAGTTAAAAGAGAAATTATCTACTATTATTCAGCAGGTAGGAGAGGAACTCGTTTCACAACGAAGCATTACATTCAGAAATCCGGGACAAATGCCGGGTATGAAATTCCCAACCGAAGGCTATGATATTTACAAACAATTTTCGGTAACAAACAGGTTTACAAATTTTGAAATAAAGGAAAAAATTCAAAAAGCATTTCATCGGAATAATTTAAAGGACACTGAATTTGAATTTGCTGTTGCAAGCGATAATGTATTTGGGCACTACGAATTAAAATCGCAAAAATTTCTTGAAATGGCGGAGGATACAACTCATAATTTAAGGGTATGGTATCCGCTTGTTGCAAGCAGTGGAAGTTTATTAGAAAGCCTTGCACCCGATGAAGTGTTGGTGATTGTTGTTCCCCAGGTTAAATCTTATGTATTGCAATCGCTGGGTTGGATGATTGCCGGTGCAATTATATTTACATTAATAATTATCACTGCATTTTATTTAACAGTAAGAACCCTTCTCAGGCAGAAAAAACT